>NZ_JAWQUO010000060.1:0-16429 GCF_033446605.1 Iodobacter sp. CM08
AAAAAGTCGGCGCTTGGTGCTTGCATGCGCAAATTGGTTCACCTGTGCTTCGGCGTCCTGAAAACACAAAAAAAATATCAAGCTGAGTATCAAAATGCTTGACCGGCAAGACGGTATCTACAGATTTAAAATTCCCACAAATGTCATAGAGCTGCCTATGAGAGAAGCTCTATCCTCCCCCCTATGACTCTAGCTTGGAATCTAGTGCGGGAATAAGGAATTAAAATAATAAAAACTTGTGCTGATGATGTCGCTCAGCGAGAGTAAGGTGCGCCTAAAGGCTATTTTATTATCCCCATATCTTTCTCAACCATCTTCATCAACAGCGGCTGCGCCTCAGCTTTGGGATGCAACTGATCACCCTGAAAGAGTTCGGTATTTTTGATGACAGGTGCCAGTAAAAAAGGCGTTAAACTGCTACTGTATTGCTTGGCTAATCGCGGATAAATAGCCGCAAAGCCTTGGGTATAGGCTGCGCCGTAATTAGGCGGCATTTGCATACCGATCAGATGTACTTTGGCGCCGCTGGCTTGGGCCAGTTTAATCATGCTGGCTAGGTTTTTTTCCATGGCAGCAAGCGGCAAGCCGCGTAAGCCATCGTTGGCACCTAATTGCAGCACCACTACTTTAGCCTGATGTGTTTTTAAAGCCTGCGGGAACCTTGTTAGCCCACCAGCAGTCGTTTCTCCTGACACACTGGCATTAATCACTCGCCAAGGTTTACCACGCGCAACTAAGTCTTTATCTAACAGTGCTGGCCAAGCTTTACTTGCCGCAATGCCGTAACCAGCCGATAAGCTGTCGCCAAACACTAGAATATTTGCTGCTTGCGCTTGAGTGCTCAGCAAGCAGCAAAGCCCTAATAAGAGAGAACGCATGACCCACTCCTCAGAAATAATGCTGTCGGTACGCGGCCTTGGTAAAACAGTCCTCACCGCCGTAGAAAAACTTGATCTCTTACATGATATTGAGTTTTCACTACCAGCGGGAGCCAGCCTTGCAATTGTTGGCAGCTCCGGCTCAGGAAAATCCACGCTACTGGCGCTGTTGGCGGGGCTGGATGATGCATCGCGTGGGCAAATTATGCTGGCAGGCCAAGATTTAAGCCGCTTAAACGAAGACCAGCGTGCCGAGCTACGTGGGCAGATCTCTGGCTTTGTATTTCAATCATTTCAGCTTTTACCCGAGTTAACCGCGCTAGAAAACACCATGCTGCCGCTGGAGTTAGCGGGCCGCAAAGATGCTAGCGCACAGGCAAAAATCTGGCTAGAGCGCGTTGGCCTTAGCCATCGCTTAGCGCATACACCTCGGCAATTATCCGGCGGCGAGCAGCAACGCGTCGCGCTTGCCCGCGCTTTTGCTGCCAACCCAAAAATATTATTTGCCGATGAGCCAACTGGCAGCCTAGACGCCGCCACGGGCGAGGCAATTGCCGATCTCTTATTTAAGCTCAATAGCGAAAGCAAGGCCACACTAGTGCTGGTTACCCACGACGAAAAACTCGCCGCCCGATGCAACTGGCGCTTACGGCTATCGGCAGGAACACAGCTTGAATTTAGCGGCGAAACGGCGTGAGCATAATCCGCAATCTTCTTAGATGGGCTTTATGCCCACACAGCCGTGGCAATCTATTCAAGGTAACCCACCAATATGTAGGGTGGGTACCCGTGCCCACGCGCTCAGCACAATTCTCTACGCGTGGGCAGGATCAAACATTTTACCCGCCTAATAAGTACTCAAAAGTGCCCCATCCCCATGAATAAACTCAGCTGGCGTTTGTTTTATCGCAGTTTTCAGGCTGGCGAATATCGTACTTTGCTGGCGGCGTTGATTATTGCAATTGCGGCGCTGACGGCCGTGGGGCTGTTGGCTGGCCGCATGGAGAAGTTGCTGGCGCTAGAGGCCAATGATTTGCTGGCGGCCGATGCGGTCATTAGCTCAGATCACCCACTGGCCGCTGATTTTAAGCAGGCGGCTGAGGCGCGGGGATTAACGACGGCAGAAACAGCGGTTTTTCCGAGCATGGCGG
The DNA here is from genome assembly GCF_033446605.1 of Iodobacter sp. CM08. Taxonomy (NCBI): domain Bacteria; kingdom Pseudomonadati; phylum Pseudomonadota; class Betaproteobacteria; order Neisseriales; family Chitinibacteraceae; genus Iodobacter; species Iodobacter sp. CM08. Next base: position 2,030 of record NZ_JAWQUO010000060.1, read on the forward strand.
GCTTTAATGGCCAGGTAATGCTGTCGTCGGTGAAGGCAGTCAGCCATGCATATCCGCTGCGCGGCTTACTCAAGCTTGCGCCTGACGGCCATGCCTCTACGGCGCCGCAAGCGGGGACGGCCTTTGCCGATACGCGACTAGCGGCCACTTTAAAACTACAAATCGGCGACACGCTTGAGCTTGGCCAGCTCAAGCTAAAACTGGCGGGGCTGATTGAGCGCGAGCCCGATGCAGCGATGGATTTTTCTGGCATTCAGCCTCGGCTCATGATTAATCATCAAGATTTAGCCGCCAGTGGCTTATTAGGTTTTGGCAGCCGAGTAAAATATCGCCTACTGGTGGCTGGCCCGCCCGCCACCGTGACCATCTGGCATCAGGCGATGCAGCCAAAGCTTGGCCGTGGCGAAAAACTAGAAAACGTTAAAGACGCCCGCCCCGAAGTAAAAACCGCTTTAGAGCGGGCTGAGCGCTTTTTACGCCTGACATCCTTGCTAGCAGGCTGCTTAGCCGCCATGGCGATTTTGTTGGCAGCACGGCGCTTTGCCAGCCGTCATTTTGATACCGTGGCGCTGCTGCGCACGCTAGGAGCAAGCCGCGCCACAGTGCGCACATTGCTGTTATCACAACTAGCCCTGCTGACGCTGGCGGCCAGCCTGCTTGGGGGCTTACTCGGCTGGGGCGCACAAAGTTTGCTGGTATTCAGTATTCAGGATCGCCTGCCCGCGCCTTTGCCTGCTGGCAATATTTTGCCATGGTTGATGGCATCGTTATTGGGCTTGGTGCTGCTCATGGGCAGCGCTGGGCCAATGTTGCTAGCGCTCGCCAACACTCCGCCACTGCGAGTGCTGCGCCATGAGTTAGAACCCAAAGCCAGCCTCATTTTGCAATGGGCTTTAACGCTGCTCGCGTTAATGCTCTTGCTATGGTGGATTGCCAGCGAGGCCAAACTTGCGCTCATGGTAGGCGGCGGTATTGCCGCCACTTTGCTGCTAGCAGGTGGATGTGGCCTGCTGCTGCTCTGGCTGATGCCACGCCTACTGCCAGAACACCCATTGCAGTTAGCGCTACGCCAGTTATTGCGCCGCCCAGCGCTCGCCTTCACGCAATTGGGGGCACTCGCCATTGGCCTGTTAGGTATCTGGCTGCTGACCGTGGTGGAAGGCGATTTACTCAAAGCTTGGGAAGGCCGTATTCCTGCTAATGCGCCAAATCATTTTGCCGTTAATATCCAACCCGAGCAGGCTTTGCGCTTTGAGCACGTATTTAGCGATAAGCAGCTTGCTCCCCCCGCCCTGTACAGCATGATTCGTGGCCGCTGGACGATGCAAAATAAAACCGCGGTTAAGCCGCAAGCGTTTAAAGCAGAAAATGCTCAGCGCCTCGCCGAACGAGAATTCAATCTATCTTGGGGCGATAGCTTAAACGCCGACAACCGCATCACAGCGGGGAAACCATTAACTGAAACGCAGCCCGGTTTTTCGGTAGAGGCGGGGCTGGCTAAAACCTTAAACATCAAGCTAGGGGATGTGCTGAGCTTTGATATTGCAGGCACCACCATCACGGCGCCAGTGATGAATCTACGCGAAGTTAATTGGGATTCGTTTAAGGTGAATTTCTTTGTTGTGGCCAGCAAGTCGCTGGTGGCCGAGCTGCCCGCCAGCCTCATCAGCAGCTTTTATTTAAGCGAGGCAGACAAAAAGCGAGTGCCAGAGCTGGTGCAAGCCCTACCGAATGTCACCATTATCGACGTTGGCCAAGTGCTCACTGAAGTGCGGCGCATTTTAGATTTATCTGCTGCGGCATTAAGGCTGGTGTTTATATTCTGCATCGCCGCCGGTATCACGGTGCTGTTTGCCGCGCTGGACACCACCGAAACCGAACGTAGCCGCGAGGCCGCCATCTTGCGGGCGCTGGGGGCAACATCTAAAAAGCTGCGCAATCTGTGGCTGGCTGAAAGCCTACTGCTTGGCAGTATTGCAGGGCTAATTGCCGGATTAATGGCCAGTATCGGCGGCGTAGTCATCGGCCAAGAATTACTAGAGCTACCCGTGGCCTTCAACTATTGGCTGCCTTTTGCCAGCTTGATTACAGGAGCCATCATCACGGGATTAGCCGTACTCAGACGCTTACATAAGATCAGCAAAACATCGCCAATGGTGTTGTTACGGGATGCGGGGTAATTGAATTACCTGATTATGTCTCTTGCTCATTTTTTGTCATTGGTCTGAGCATATCAACGTGAATAGAGTTAACTCGTAGGGGCGCTGCTTGCTGCGCCCTCGCTGAACAGGGCGCAGCAAGCAGCGCCCCTACAGCATATTGAATCGTCATTCCACGGATGGCGGGAATCCAGCCCTGCGGCACTCCAAATCTCTGGATCTCCGATAAAAACACTCGGGGATGACAATTTTGATGCATTTAAAATTTGAAATGACTTTTTGCTGAGCTATCACGCTAATCAGCTTGAATTAAGCCCTTATGCATGCAAACACAGGTTTAAATTTGCCACTAAAAACCACAAAGCCCAACAATCTTATGCAGAATGTTGGGCTTTATTTTCAATACTAAGCTATGAATTTACATTTACTTCTTCGCAAAATCACCAACATACACCACAGAAAGCTGCGCTGGATCGAGGTATTTCACCATCACGGCCTTCACTTGCTCTGGTGTAAGCGCGGCAATTTTTGCTTCAAACTCAGCGCTAAATTGCATCGTTCGGCCAAGGTATAGATTGCTGTTTAATGCACCAGCAAGGCTTCCATCCTGAGTACGGGCTAATTGCACTTGCTGCAAGAAACTCTCTTTACCTAATTTTACCTCTTCAGCCTTAAAGCCTTCTTGGCGCGCTTTAGCGATTTCTTCACGCATCCCCGTTTCTAACTTGGCACGATTTTCTGGGGCGTAAATAGCGTAAGTCACAAAGCTTCCCGATTCATCGGTGGCAGAGGCTTGCAATCTAGAGCCGCCACCATAGCTAATTCCATCTTTCTGGCGAATGCGTTCCAATATTCTGGAATTCATGCTGCCGCCTAATAAGTAATTAGCTAACACTAAAGCAGGGTAATCAGCGTGCTGATCACCAACCGGCAAGGCTAAACGGCCCACAAAAAAGGCATTGGCTTTATCAGGGGTTTGCTGTTTGATATCCAGCGGCTTATTCCCCTGAAAAGGCTTGCTTAGCCTTGCGTAATCTTGCTTGGCTTGCCAATTACCATATTGCTCGGCCAATTGTGCCTTAATCACCGCCTCGTCAAAATCGCCCACCACGGCAACTTCAGCATGATTCGCACCGTAATACTCTTGCCAGAACGATTTAAGCTCAGCCAATTTAATCGCTTTCAATTGAAGAATGCGTTGCTCAATAGAGATATAAGCGCGTGGATCGCCAACCGGCCATGTATTTAAATGCACGCTAAGCAAATCAGAAGCAATTGGCTGCGGCTCCTTGCGTGAAGATTCTAGCTGAGCCAATTCTTGATTAATCAGCAGCGCAAACTCTGCTTCATCAAACGCAGGTTGACGCAAAGCATCGTTAACTAAATCCAATACTTTAGGCAATTTATCCTTTATCGTTTCTACATAAATAGATAAATGATTCACATCGCCATTAATTTGCAATTTGGCTTGCAGCTGATCTAATTGCTCAGAAAACTGCTTGCTGGTGAGTTTTTTAGTGCCGCGATCCAGCATTTCTGCGGTTAAACCTGCAATCATGGCCTTATTTTTTAAATTACTTTCATTGCCCATATTAAAAGATAAGCTGGCCGAAACGGTATTACCCCGCGTGGTTTTAGGTAAGAAAGCGTATTTCATACCATTGGCAAATTGGCCACTATGCGTGCGCTTATCGATATTCTCTGGCGTAGCCACAAAGCTCTCGCCTGCTGCCACGGCAACACCCGGTTTAAACTGCTGCAATTGCGCGGCCAAATCCACCTTAGCGGGTTTCGGTGCACGCTGCGGATCGGCTTCTGGAATAAACTCGCCGATAGTGCGATTGCTGGCTTTTAACCAAGTTTGCGCGACGCGTTGCACATCAGCTTTAGTCAGGGCTTTAATGCGATCTCTTAATAGCAATAACAAACGCCAATCGCCATTACCAATATGATCCGATAAAGCCACGCCCAATTGTTCTGGGCTATTAAATACTTTGGCCATATCGCTATCAATTTTGGCCTTGGCGCGGCTTAGTTCTTCATCGCTAATCGGATTAGTGGCTAAATCTTCGACGGTATTGATTAATACTTTTTTAGCCATCGCGATGGTTTGATCGTTTTTTAGCTCGGTTGCAAAAACAATATTTTGCTCACTGCGTAGCTCCGCGCCAAACATGATAAAACCTGGTTCTTCTAAATTAGCCGACCATGAAAATACGCCCGTGCCTAATTTACTTTCTACCAGCGATTTATATAAACGGCCATTTGGCGTATCGCCCAAAATCACTTGCAGCGCTTCAAAAGCTGCGTAATCAGGGTGAGCAGCAGGCACGGTATGGTAGGTAGCCGCCACAAACTGACTATCGCCCACACGACGCACCACCACGCTACGTTCACCATCTTGTACAGAGTCTAGGGTGTAAGTGGCTTCAATAACGCGTTTAGGCCGTGGAATCACGCCAAATTTCTTTTCAATTAGCTTCAGCGTTTGGGCGGTATCAAACGAGCCTGCCACCACCAGTACCGCGTTATCGGGCTGATAATATTTGCGCCAAAAATCTTGCAAGCGTGGAATGCTGACGTTTTCTACGTCGGTACGTGCACCAATCGTATCTTTACCGTAGTTATGCCACTGATACGCCGCCGACAGCACGCGTTGGATGAGCACGCGTGAAGGCGAATTTTCGTTTTTTTCCATTTCATTGCGAACAACAGAAAACTCGGTTTTTAGATCGTCGCCAGAGATGCGCGAATTCACCATCCGATCCGCTTCCATCGAGATCGCCCACTCCAAAGTCTCTGGCTTTGCCGCGAACGTTTCATAGTAATTGGTGCGATCAAGCCAAGTGGTGCCATTAAACTGCACGCCACGCTGGCTCATTTCTTCCCACAATCTTGGATGCGCCTTACTACCCTTAAACATCAGATGTTCTAGCAGATGGGCCATGCCCGTTTCGCCATAGTTTTCGTGCTTTGAACCCACCCGATAAGTGATATTCACCGTAGTCACTGGCTTACTAGCATCTGGCACCAGTAATACTTTAAGACCATTATCTAATTGATATTCCTGAATCCCTTCTACGGTACGAATCAGCTTGATCCCTGCTACCACCGCTTGCGAGCTGGCTTGTGGCTTGGCTGCCGCAGGGCTGATTGTAGGGAGGAAAGCAAAAGTGAGGGCTAAGCTTAAAAACGTAAGGCGAGGTGGCTTCATAGTTTCCATCGATAATGAGCGGTTTATGACGAGAAGATAACTTACCGGATTATGTCCATATTGCAGCATAAAGAGAAAGCATTTCATGCAAGGACGCAATGTTATTAACTCCAACTCAAGTCAGTATATTTAACTGAATACGATAAAACATGGCAATAGTAAGGGTGCAAGCTGACACTAAAATAGTTACCATGCTAACTATTAGCTATGGGAGGTATATGGATCCGATCAGAACCCAATTAAGTATTGCGCTCGCTAGCGATCTTACTCTGCTGTCGCGGCTGTATCGCCGCGCCGTCGATCAATGCGCGCATCGCCATGATTTAACCTTAGCCGGTGCTTGGCCCTTAGTGCTGATAGGCCGCAGCGAAGCAGGCATTCGCCATGGGGTATTGGCCGAAATGGTAGGGATTGAAGCGGCTTCTTTAATCCGCGTGATTGATCGCCTCGTGGCCGATCAATTGGTTTTACGCAGCGAAGACACACAAGATAGACGCGCCAAAAACCTATGCCTAACCGATGAAGGTCGCAAGCATGCAGACAAAATGGAAGTAGTACTGGCCGAGCTAAGAACATGGGTGTTTGCTGATATTTCTATTGAAGAAATGCAAACTTGCCAACACGTTTTTGGCCGCCTACAAGGCTCTTTAGAGCAATTTTTAGCCGCAGGTGCCAAGTGAAGCTGCCTACTTTTGGCGAGCTTGCTTTTTCGCTTAAAACCTTTGCCGCCGCCATGTTGGCGCTGTATATCGCCTTTAGCATGGATTTACAGCGGCCATTTTGGGCCATGCTTACGGTGTATATCGTTGCCAACCCCTATTCTGGTGCGGTGCGCTCTAAAGCAGTTTATCGCGTGGTAGGCACGCTGATTGGCTCGGCAGTGACTTTGCTTTTGGTGCCAAACTTAGTCAATGCCCCAGAATTACTCTTGCTGGCACTGGCCTTATGGATTGGCCTATGTATTTATATTTCGCTATTGGATCGCACCCCACGTAGCTATTTATTCTTATTAGCAGGCTACACCTGTGCGCTGATTGGTTTTCCCAGCGTCAGTAATCCAGCGGGGATTTTTGATGTGGCGCTAGCCCGTGTCGAAGAAATCACCCTGGGGATTGTGTGCGCCTCGCTGATTCATAGCTTGATTTTCCCCGTCCCTGTTGGCCCCAGCATTTTGGCCCGCATAGATGGTGCCCGTAAAAAAGCCAGTGCTTGGTCTCTAAATGCTTTAAACCGTGTGCAAGATACCGATAGTGATCGGCGCAATATGTCCGCCACCTTATCTGAGCTGCGTATTTTAGCTACCCACCTACCCTTTGACACCTCACGCCTAAGCTGGGCAGCACGCTTAGTGAATGCGCTCTGTGATCAATTAGCGCTGATGCTGCCGCTGCTCTACGCCATTGAAGACCGCTTACACAGCTTGGGTGAGTTGTCCGAACCTTGGCAAGCGTTACTCGCACGGATTGCGGCATGGATTGATGCTGGGGCAAATCCAGCAGAAGCCGAAGCATTACAAGATCAGCTTAAAGCGCTCACCCCTGCCCCCCAAGAAGATTGGCAAGAGATGCTGCTGATTAATCTAGCCGCCCGTTTAAGTGCGCTGATTCAAGCTTGGAGTGATACCGCAAAAATCCGCCATGGCATGGGTCAAACTTCATCGATTTTAAGTGCCGAGCTTGAAACGATCGTGGGCCATACCGGCATTAGAACACTGCATTTTGATAGGGGAATTGCGTTTAGATCCGCACTTACCGCGGCTATTTCTATCTTATTAAGTGGTGCATTTTGGATTATCAGCGCTTGGCCATCAGGGCTGATGGCACCCGTGATGGCGGCGGTAGCGTGCTCCTTATTTGCCACCTTGGATGACCCAGCCCCAGCCATTAAGGCCACATTTATTTTAAGCTTTGCCACGATCCCTATTTCGGCTTTTTATCTGCTTGCCGCCATGCCCGCCGCCAGTAGTTTTGGGATGTTGGCGCTCTTGATGTTCCCCACTTTTTTAATTTTAGGGGTATTTATGCTGCGGCCAGCCAGTGCATTTCCGGCCCTGATGATTACTTTGATTATTGCCAGCACCTTGGCCCTGCAAGACACGGCCATGGCCGATATGAATTCATTCTTAAATAATAAAGTGGGGGAATTAACAGGGATTGCCTGTGCCTTATTTGTAACCAGTTTGATTCGCTCTTTCAGTAGCGAATGGATTGTCAACCGGCTGCTACGGGCAGGCTGGCGAGATTTAGCCCAGCTCTCTCACGCCGCCATACCCTCACCCGCATTTACCGCCCGCATGATTGATAGGCTGGGTTTACTCGCGCCCCGCCTCTCTTTGCTAGCCGATACCCAGCCCGCTCGTGATGTGCTAATCGATTTACGTATTGGTCACGAAATAACCGTGCTGATTCGCTACCAAGAGCAGCTTCCAGAGCAGATCAAAGCGTTGCTTGCGCAGTTATCACAGTATTTTTTACAACGCCCACACACCGCTAGCCGCCCCTTATTGGCGCAATTAGATCAAACATTGCATGGGGCCATTCGCGCCCCTAACGCGGCAGTTCAACTCAATTTAATTGCTGCCTTAGTCGGAATACGCCGTGATTTATTCCCACAGGCAGCGCCCTATCAGGAGACCAAATCATGATGGAAGTTGAGCTATTTGGGCTCTTTGTGCCACAACTACTGCTACTGACCATTGTTACTTTTATTCCTTACTGGCTTAGCCGCTGGATATTTAAACGTGTGGGCTTTTATCACTGGGTATGGCATCCAGCGCTATTTGATACTGCGCTTTACCTCGTGCTATTAGGCCTAATACAAACGCTTGCAAAGAGTTAATGTTAATGAAAAAAATGATTAAAATCCTGATCACCCTCGCCATTGTTAGCGCCGCTATTTTTACCGGCCTGCGGCTTTGGAATTATTATGAAGTTGAGCCTTGGACACGCAATGGCCGCATTCGCGTGCAAGTGATTCAAGTGGCGCCCGATGTTAGCGGCCAAATTACCGCCGTGGCAGTAAAAGATAATCAGCAGGTTAAAACTGGCGATCTTTTATTTGAGATTGATACAGAGCGCTTTACGCTCTCCTTGCGCCAAGCTGCCGCAGCAGAGCTGGCCCAGCGTAGCGCCTTAAAGCAAGCAGAGCGTGAGGCCCAGCGTAATCGCTCGCTCAGCGGGCTGTTATCACAAGAAAGCATTGAGCAGACACAGGCTAAAGTTGAATCGCTACAAGCCGCGCTGGCTCAAGCAGTAGCTAACCATGATGTGGCAAAGCTCAATCTGGCCCGCTCGCGCATTTATGCCTCAGTAAATGGCGTGGTGACCAATTTAGATTTACAAAAAGGCGGTTTTGCCACTGCTGGCAAGCCCATGCTGGCGCTACTCGACCGTGATTCTTTCTATGTGGAAGGTTATTTTGAAGAAACCAAGCTAGATAAAATTCACCTAAATGACAGCGTAACCATGAATATCATGGGCCAAAAAACCGCCATCACCGGCCATGTAGAAAGCATTGCCGCAGGGATTACCGATAGGGATCGCGGCACCGGTAGCAATCTATTACCCAATATTAACCCCACATTTAACTGGGTGCGCTTAGCCCAGCGTATCCCAGTGCGTGTTGCGCTAGATAAAATTCCTGCAGATGTGCGGCTGGTTTCTGGGCAAACCGTCACGGTAAACGTCAACCCTAATACCAAGCGCTAAGAGGTCATTATGTTTAAAAAAATACCTCTTCTGCTGATGATTGCCTTGGCTGGCTGTGCGGCCGTTGGCCCCAATTACCAAGGTCCTGCAGACAGCAAAATTGATACCAACAATGCACAAGGCGCATTTATCAGCAGTGATAATGAGCAGCCCCTGCCCAAAAACTGGTGGCAGCTTTACCGTGAGCCTGCATTAAATAAATTGCTTGAAGACGCCTTTGCGGCCAACACCGATCTGCGCCAAGCTGCGGCTAATCTAGCCCGTAGCCGCGCTTTAGTGGGTGAAGCGCAAAGCCTGCAATCTCCAAATATCAGCATGAATGCAGCGCCCGGCTATGGCCGCGCGTCTGGTGCGGCCAAAGGCTCACCCAAAGCTTTAGAAGACGACTTTAGCTACGATACCGGCGTTAATTTGGCTTACCAATTTGATCTGGTCGGCAAAATTAGCCGTGGGATTGAAGCATCGCAAGCCGATAGTGAAGCCGCTAAAGCCGCTTACGATTTAGTCCGAGTCTCAGTCGCTGGCGAAACCACCCGTGCCTTTGCCGATATCTGCTCATTTGGTAAACAACTGCAGGTAGCAGGGCAATCGGTTAACTTACAGCAACAAAGCTTAGGCTTAGATGAAAAGCTGTTTAAAGCAGGCCGAGGAACCTCCTTAGACGTGGTGCGCTCGCGCGGGCAACTCGCCCAATTACAAGCCGCCCTACCGCCTTTAGAAGCCCAGCGTCGCATCGCCATGTACCGGCTTGCTGTACTCACCGGCCATGTTCCTGAAGCTATAGAAAAAGCACTTCCCCCTTCCGTCTTGCAGTGCAACACTACGCCGCAGCTCGCCAGTAGCACCATTCCCAGTGGCAAAGGCAGCGATCTACTCCGCCGCCGCCCTGATATTCGCCAAGCCGAGCGCGGCCTAGCAGCGGCCACGGCCCGTATTGGTGTAGTGACCGCTGATCTTTACCCCACCATCAGCATTGGATTGAGCGGTGGATCAACCGGTTTGCTCGATCAATTTGGTGATAACAACACCATGCGTTGGGGCATAGGCCCGCTGATTTCATGGACCATCCCCAGCACTGGGGCCGTCCGTGCCAGAATCAACGCCGCTACGGCAGGGGCGGAAGGGGCTTTAGCTAAGTTTGATTCCACCGTGCTCACCGCACTGCGCGAAGTAGAAAGCGCCCTGACCCTTTACGCCCGCGAGCTAGATCGTAACGCCGCCTTAGTCAAAGCCCGTGGTGCCAGTACCGAGGCCGCCAGCCAAGCGCAGCAACTCTATAAAGCAGGTAAAACTACATTTCTTACCGTGCTAGACGCCAATCGCAGCCTAGCCAGCGCAGAAAGCGCGCTTGCCAGCTCAAACGCAGCCCTAGCCAGCAATCAGATTGCGGTATTTATGGCGCTAGGCGGAGGGTGGGAAGAATAAGCTGCATCAGGACGAGCCGCTTTATACATCAAAGGTTGGGTTTGCTATCAAGAGCTAGCAAACCCAATATGGCTTAACTACGTAGTGCAATCACTTCAATTTCTACCAACGCGTCTTTAGGCAAACGTGCAACTTCTACGCAGCTACGAGCTGGGTAGCTACCGGTGCCTTCAAAGAAGCGGCTATATGCTTCGTTAATTTCAGCAAAATGATTTAAATCTTTAACAAAAACAGTGGTTTTAATGATGTTAGCGGCAGTCAAGCCCGCTTCTGCAATAATCGCCGCCGCATTCACTAGGCATTGTGTCGCTTGCTCACCCGGCGCAGCAGGCATCTCACCCGTGGCGACATTGATAGGGAGCTGGCCAGAAGTAAATACGAGCTGGCCAATATCTTTAGCCTGAACGTAAGGGCCGATGGCGGCAGGAGCTTGGCTGGTATGTAAATCTTTCATGATGTGTCCTTGTTAATGAATAGCGATCACCGCTATAAGCAATGCCAAACACCCTTTTGGGGCACAAAGCTGTGGGCAGGCACTGCTGATGACGATCAATCAATCGGTAGGCGCAATGATACCCGAGTCTGCACGGCTTATGCTTTACACAACTTTACACAAAGCACACAAACGCTTTACCTCCGGTGGCTATTCTGTAGGTGTTGCAAGCCTATTCATTCCCAAGGAAGCCATTATGTTTGATGCACTGAAAGCTAAATTCCAACACCGTCATCGCCGTGCCGCCATCATCACCGTGATCGGTCTTTCACTCGGCGGCCTAGCCTATGCCGCAGCCCCCGATCATTGTGGCGGCCCAGGAATGCGCCACGGCAATCCTGAGCAAATGCAAAAAATGATGCAAGGCCGCTTAGAAAAAATGCTGCAAGAGATCAATGCTACTGATGCACAAAAAAGCCAACTTAAGCCGCTGGCCGAGCAAGCTTTTGCCGAGATGAAAATCCAACGTGAATCCATGAAAAATGATCACGATGAGCTGCGTAAATTATTTAGCCAAAGCACCGTGGATGCCGCACAGCTTGAAACCTTGCGCGCCGCTAAAATCAAGGCCATGGATGATTCTTCGCGTAAACTCACCGCTCTTATGGCCGAAGCCAGCCGTATCCTCACGCCAGAGCAAAGACTGAAGCTGGTTGAAAAAATGGAACAACGCCGCGGCCATCGTGGTGATAAACATCAACCTAAATAAAGAACTTAGCGCATGAGCAAATCACTTTTACTAATCGACGACGATCAACGTCTCACCGCCATGCTGGCCGAATACTTGCGCCAGCATGGGTTTAGTGTGGTGATTAGCGATGACGGTAAAAGTGGTTTGGCAGCGCTTGCCAGCCAACATTTTTCGGCGCTGATTTTAGACTTAATGCTGCCGGACACCGATGGCTTGGATTTATGTCGGCAGATTCGCCAAACTCATCCGCTGCCCATACTGATGCTCACCGCCCGAGGTGATGTCACCGATAGAATCGTCGGTTTAGAGCTGGGTGCGGATGATTATTTGGCTAAACCTTTTGATGCCAGAGAATTACTGGCAAGGCTACGCGCCATCTTGCGCCGCCATAGCACGCCGTCTGATGGCAGCTTACGGTTTAATAATATTGAGATAGACCCAGACGCCCGCAGCGTGCAGCTGGCTGGGCAAGATTGCAATATCACCAGCTATCAGTTTGATCTGCTGCTATGCCTCGCTCGCCACGCTGGCAAGGTGATGAGCCGTGAGCAAATCATGGATCAAGTGCGTGGTGAGGCACTGGAAGCCTTTGATCGCAGTATCGATGTACATATTTCCAAACTCCGCGCAGCGCTGGGCGACGATCCAAAATCGCCCAAACGCATTATCACCGTACGGGGTGTGGGTTATGTGTTTGCTAAGAATGATGATTAAGCCTTAGAGCGCTAAGCTCCCAACATAAAGCAAAGCAAGGACTCACCGTGCGGCACAAGCTCTATTGGCAGATTTACTTTACCGTGGTCAGTAGCCTCGCTCTCTTTGCCATCTTGGCAGGCCTGCTCTACCAATTGCATGACGATCCGCCTCCCAAGCGCCTGCTCCACGGCACCGCCAACCTGCTGGCCGCCGCACTGCCACCTGCCAGCGCCCCTATTGCCGAGCAAGCCACTGCGTTTACCAAGCTCACTCAGGAATTTGATGTGCCCATCAGCTTTTATACGGCCAATGGGCAACTCATTGCCAGCACAGGGGACACCTTAAACGAGCCTGAACGCCGTAAACCACGCTTTATTCAGCTGCGCATGCCTGATCAGCGCCTGCTTACCCTATCCCCACCCCGCCACCGCGAAAAAAACTTTGGCCTCTTAGGTAGTTTTGTCCTGCTGGCGCTGGCCGTTGCCATTGGCGCGTTGCCACTGACGCGTAAGCTTACCCGCCGCCTAGAGGCCTTGGCCAACCAACTGGATGCGCTGGCAGAAGGAGATTTTTCCGCCCGCTTACCCGTGCGTGGCAAAGATGAAGTTTCTAGACTATCCAGCCGCTTTAACCACGCGGCCGAGCAAATTGCCGAGCTACTGGATGCGCACAAAAACCTACTTGCCCACGCCTCACATGAATTACGCTCACCACTGGCCCGCTTACAAATGGCAGCCACGCTTTTAGGAGAACACGCCCCAGCGCATTTACAAACCGAATTAAGCCAAAATATTAATGAGCTGAACGAGCTAGTAGAAGAAATCTTGCTGATGAGCAGGCTAGATGCCAAGCCCACTAGCTTACAAACTCAATCGATTGATCTACTTGAACTATGCCAAATTGAAGCCGCCCCTTACCAAGCAAGCGTGGAAGGCCCAAGCACCTATATTGATGCCGACCCACGGCTATTAAAACGGCTGGTACGCAATCTATTAGAAAATGCCGCGCGCTATGGCCTAGCCCCATTGAGTATTCACATCAGTCAAACGGCAGAAAACGTTTGTCTCTCTATTTGCGACCAAGGCAAAGGCATTGCAGCAGCAGCCCAGCCCCATTTATTCGAGCCATTTTATCGCCCCCCCGGCACACCAGAAGGCAAAGGCGGCCATGGCCTAGGCTTAGCCTTAGTAAAACGCATTGCCGAGCACCACGGCGGCAGCGTTGAATATCATGCCCCAATGGATGGGGGTAGCTGCTTTAAAGTGAGTTTAAAAAAGTAAGTAAATAGATCAAGCAGAGCTTATGTCTAGTTTTCTTGGTTTCTTCGTGTCTTTATGGACTGCGTTTTTTCTAGTCTGCCAGCCATTTATACATCACCAAGGTATCAACCAAGCCCAAGCTTTTATGCTGATAAGCTTTAGGCACTCTACCCACTACCTCAAACCCCAGCTTTTGCCACAGCGCCACCGCCACCGTATTAGTGGAAACCACGGCATTAAATTGCATGGCTTTAAACCTCAAGGCCAAGGCCCGCTGCTGGGAATGCAAGCAAAGGCGCTGAGCAACGCCTTTACCTCGCGCTGCTGCCGCCACCATATAGCCACAATTACAAACATGCGCACCTGGCCCACTGGCGTTGGGCTTTATATAATAAGAGCCAAGCAACTCGCCGTCTTCGACCAGCACAAAAGTCTCTGTAGGCAACACGCACCATAACTCATAGGCCTGCTGCTCACTAAGCCCCGCCTCAAAGGCATAGGTCTCTTCTGCCTGAATAATCGCCGCAAAAGTCGGCCAAAATTGAGAAAACCATGCTGGGGTCATTGGAATAATATTCATTGCAGCACCTTAAATCGCTAAAGGAAATTCTTCATATGCCATACATAAAAGAACCTGATTATGTCTCTTGCTCAACCTCCTTGCTCAAACCACCTAAAAGGCCTAAGGTGAACGAACGTTCTTTTTTGGAGTGGTCGTCATGGCAATCAACCCAATCCAGATGCAAAAGGGGCTGT
>NZ_JAWQUO010000061.1:0-14494 GCF_033446605.1 Iodobacter sp. CM08
CGCGCACCTTTTTTTGCAGAATCAGCAATGCGGCCGCCTCCGCTAGTGCCTTATCTTTACGCAGAATTTCCCGCTCCAGCTGCTTATTTTGCTTGCGCAGGGTTTTGTTTTCCTGTGCCTGCTCTGGAGGGATGACTTCAGCCTGGCCCTGCGCCTGAATGGAGAGATCGCGCCATTGTTTCACCTGCTCTGGGAATAAACCCTTGGCACGGCAATATTCGCTGAGCTCGATTTCGGACATGGCAATGGTTTCGACGACCACGGCAAAGCGGGTTTGGGCAGACCAGTTTTCACTGCTGCGATGATGTTCGGGCACGGGGCGCCCCTCCTGGCGAAGTTGATTGCGCCAATTGTACAGCGTGGCTTCGGAGAGATTTTCTTGCAATGCCAACTGCCTGATACTGATCGGATGAGGAGCAAGCATTTTGCTTAAAATGGCATCTTTACGAGCCTTAGGAATACGCGACATGATGAGTAACCAGCCCCCTGAGTAAGTTGGAATCCCTGAAAAGGGAGTATCTCAACTATCCTGACACAGGGGGTTACTCGAACACGAGCATGGGTTAGATCAATGCGAATAGGTTTAGGTATACGCTGGATCGTTGTGATATCTGCATAGGGCCCAAGAGGCATTGGGCTGCCATCCTGAAGCTTTCCTCCCCATCCTAATGAACAGACCCCAGCTATGCTAACTAAGTCGAAGCCCTCTGTTTCATCAAACTTAGGCAGCAATCCGTCCTCACCGAATACCGAAATATCAAAAGCGACTGCAAGCTGTTCAGGCAAAAGGGACAAAAGTTCTTCGTGTGCTCTTTTTGGCCAGTTTGTGATGAGCAGAAATCTTTTTGACCCAGGCCACTTAGTATTCAAACTCTCGATCTCGATTCTATTAATTAAATCATGTTTGAAAGTTGGTGATGCCAATAATTGACGCCATTCCGATTCACACAATGGTCTTTCCCATATCTGGAGCATTTGGTTGTCCATAATTAATAAAACCATATTGAAATTAGTTATGTTTGTTGACTATTCAGTGTGATAGAAATGATTCTTGAGGCATACACGCAACTTGATCGTTAATTTCATTTCCTCTTAGGATCACGCGACCCTGACCATCTACAGAAACATTTACAGGTAATGATGGTTCATCTGGCCAAACAGTTCTCCAATTAATAGAACCATTAACATCAAATACACCAAACCACCCATTTCTACTTTGAATAGGTCTTTTTTCTAACAACCAAATATTATTATTATCAAAATCAATCGTTATTACTGCATTCATTGCTTCGCAGTGAAATTTTTGAGCTGCTGCTTGAATGGGCATTGATGCAATTATTAAAACTAGCGAAATATATAATTTTTTAAGCATTTTTATTCCTAAAAATATTGATTAAGTTTTGAGAAATTAAGTCTAAATTTTATCATGCGCTAAGTTTATGATTGGCGCAAAATGAAGGCCTTTAGCTCTTGTATTTATGGAGTTTTTGCTTTTTCTGCCCTATCTTTGAGCAAGTAGTAACCTCTTTCGCAGTTTCACTATCATGAACATGCTGCTGACTACCAAACTTAAACACACTCAGGAAGGCAAGATAACGGGGTATGACGGTCACGTGTACGACATTGGAGGGGTAGGGGCACAAGCGACGGTCCAGAGCAGGCTGGTGCACTTAATGCAAAGTCCGGTAGGGGTGGTCAGCAATACGTTATAGAATGCAAGATTCTTGTTTCTTATTCGCTAGGCTATGTTGATGAGCAATCAGAAAAATGAACAGTGGATTGTTAAATTTCCCAAAGGGGATGCCCGCCGACTTTTTGTATTACTGGCCGCAATTGATGCACTACCATGCCCAACGATCACGACTTTATCACTAAAAACTGGGCACAATAAAGGAACAATAAAGGCAGATATCAAGCGGCTAGAACAGTATGGGGTAGATATTGAGCTTCAAGGGGATGTGTTTAGAATAAAATCTTGGGGGGATTTATTAAAAAAAGATAGTGTTAGAAAGTATTTAAGAACAAGCAAGAATAGTTAGAAATCTTCTTTTAAGCCTTACTAGGCCGTTTGAATTTGGTAATCTTTCGCCAAATTCAAACGAAACTAGATATCAAAAAATGAAATATCAATCAGCCCAAATCCCGTTTTTCATTGCTTTGGCTTTTTCTTCTGAAATAAGTAGTGACTGATAGGTTTTTTTAGAAATTTTTGAGTTTGTTTTTTTAGGTGTAACTGCGCATCCAGCCAAAACTTGGCGTTGATTAATATTTTCCCCATTAATTGATACAAAACCCACGTATCTATTCTCTTTATCTTTATTACCAACAACATCAACATCTACTTCTTTGTTTAAGATATCGGATAACATTTTTTTGCAACCGGAAGCAGTTGAATTATTCTTAAATTCATCAACGCCACCTAATAATCGAATTTTATATTGCTCCAAATCACCTGTCACCACAACAAAAGTATCTGCACTTAAGACATCAGAAACATTGCCTGAAATTGCAGAAACATTAGAACCTGCATGAGTAATACCTGCAAGAAGAAACAAAGGAATTAAAAGATATTTTTTCATGTCATCACCATATAATAATAAGATTATTATGCCTACATTGATTAAATACATCAACAAATATATAAAAATCAACTCAATTAAACGTTTGTATTACTATTTGTAATGACTTTATAAATATATTTTAGGTTATCATTAATACAATCTTTTAACTCGTGGGTATTTTTGGTTCATTTTCATTTTTTCCGCAGGAATGAAAACAGGGAATGGTACTTTCACAGTTTTAATTCTTACTTTAGATTGATTTGATGTTGTTTTTTTATGAAAAGCGTTGTTAGAGTTGTTCCTGCCAATAAGGAACAACGCAACAAGCAAGGAAAATGCAATTTTCCAGCCAAAAATGAAAAGTATTGCTATGGAAAAGATTGTACCAATTACTGTATCTTCGTTATTTTTCTTTAAGTTATACATCATTATTATACCTTCGTAGATTTATATAATTACCTTTATAACATATTATATTCATCATTTAGTGTGGTTCGTAAGTTACGAATACTTTTGATCCGGACCTGCTAAGATTAAATTCTGTGCAAGAAAAGAGTAAATTGCATTCATGAAGTGCTTCTAGCATCTTGTTTTTTTGATTGATTTTGGCCATTGCCAGCGAAGAAACTAATGTTATGCTGTTTTTTCTTGTTCCAATTTTCCGTTCGTCACATGCTCTCTTCCATGCGATTTTCCATGATAAATCTAGTGCATCAATAGCAAACGTCCGAGCTTCACCTCGCTTTTCTGCTGGGAAAAAACCATATAGAAATCGTTCTGCAATGAATAACAAGTTCTGTTTTTCATCTTCCAGAAGAAAACCTGAAATATTATGTGAAGCCCAGATTATGAAGTTTGCTAGATAATAATCTAAAGTAGGTAGATTTTTTTTTGACCATTCTATATTTAGCTCATCAATAAGCTTGCTAATTGTTTGTGCAAAATAATTACTATTAGCTGAATTAATTAATCCAATACTATTTTGCCCTATATTTAAGTTATTATTTATTATTGAGATAAAACCTGCCTCAACCATAAATTTTTTTTCTTTTGGGAAACTATCTGCAGTTTTTAATGATGAATTTTTCTTACTCTGCATGTTTCTTATCCATAAGTAAACGAATGGGCTTGTTCTTAGTCAGTGAACAAGTACACCAAATTTAACCATGGAATGTAGAGATTTGAGGTGCAAAAAATTGAATATCTTGGGTGTTAACTAATTTTTTGTTTTTTGACAAAGGAAAGTAAGAAATATTTATACATAATTACATTATTATTATATTATTGTAATGTTAAATGTTGCTATTTTGGGTAAGTTGTAAGAGGAGAGTATGAATATGGGCTGAGCAACCATGCTTTTCTTTTTTGATTTCCTACCCATGAACATTTTATTACACGATAGATTTTTAGAACAAGGGTAGGAAATTGACATATTTATGAAACTTTATTCACTTTAATTTTTTTTGAAATATCAGAATAATTTATTCTTTAAATTCTTCATTGAAATCATCTGTTGAAGGTGTTTTATTTACGTTTGGATGATTTGGTGTTGATGATTTATTACCTATTTTACGTTGTGGTTTTAAACGTTTCACAAGAAGTAATCCATCTTTTAAAATATACTTTTCCAAAAATCCGCACGAAATTAAAATCTCACATCCACGCTTAAATGCTTGATTTGCTGCTCCAGTAGACATATTTCCTAACCCGGAAATAGTTCTTAGAAAACTTAAAGGAATTGGTTTAGGTTCATCAAATTCTGTTAAATATGAAAATAACCATAAGGCTACATCACTTTTAGTTTTGGTAATTTTATACCTAATATCCCAATCAAATAAAGTGACATTATTGCGTTGATATAGTTCTGCCAGAGTAGGTTCGAGTTGTATTGACCATTGATCTCTATTTCTACCCGAGTTTGGAATAGATATTTTTGCGTCAAGTTCAGCAAGTAATGTTTTAGCTTGTAAATGCACTAATTGTTGATTATCAATTATTTTTGCGATAGTGATTACTGTACCTCGCATTAAGCTTAGCGAATTGTACAATTTCGCATAATTACTGCTACTTGTGGACCAATTAAGTTGGCTTAAAAGTACGCCGGGATAAAAATAAAATCGTTCCGTCAGTGGTTGATTTTTTGTTAAATCGATTAGCTTAGCCAAAATTGTAGCTTCATCTTGTCTTAGCTCCGCACCAGTTACCCTTGCTATCAAGTTTCCTTGCATCGGGATGGCTACGTTCTCCCGCAGTTCGCGTTTGCCTCTTGAGCAAGCAGAAAATAGGCTTCCTTTAACGAGTGAACTTGACTGTAGGCCTACGTCATCAAACCAGGGCAATGAGAGTTGCTTGCTGTTACTTTCATTTA
Organism: Iodobacter sp. CM08; assembly: GCF_033446605.1. Taxonomy (NCBI): domain Bacteria; kingdom Pseudomonadati; phylum Pseudomonadota; class Betaproteobacteria; order Neisseriales; family Chitinibacteraceae; genus Iodobacter; species Iodobacter sp. CM08. Next base: position 4,930 of record NZ_JAWQUO010000061.1, read on the forward strand.
ACTGCTGTATCAGAGGTAGTTTTTTCTTTTTGATGCTGTTTGCATCAAGAGTAGCTTTTATATTTTTTAAATACATATCGGTTGATTTCATTTTGCCGGTTTCGTTTGAGTTTGACATGTCATTTTCTCAATAAATTTAAGTGCTTTAAGTGCTTTCTTAAAAGGGTTATACAAGGTTCTACAACAAGGACTATAAGAAGGACTAGGAAATCGCTGTGAGCCTTATACAGCAAGGCTTTGAGGCCTATTCAAATCACATCAGAGCGACACTTTTGTCACATCACAGCGATAAGTAAATCACATCAGAGCGTTAGTTGATCACGTCAGAGCGATATGATCACATCAGAGCGATGTTAAATCACACCAGGACGACGAATTTTGCCTCTAATTTGAGCTCTTTGATGTCAGGATCACATCAGAGCGACACGAAATCACATCATAGCGATAAAATTATCACGTCACGACGATAGCGAATTCGAATTTCCTATACTTTTAGCTTCCAAGTCGGTGATGTGATCCCGAAATATTCAATCACATCACGACGATAGCAGCCCTTAACGGTCCCTATTGTTTCCCATAGGAAGCAGGGACGTAAAAGGACTTAATAACTTAGCAAAATTTTTGTAGTTTGTTTGTCATTGGATGTGTAGTTTCTATCAAATTTGCAAATTTGATTACAAAAAACTTACATATAGCAACTTTTTCATGATAAATAAATATTTCCCCATGCTTTGTCAGTTTGTACTGTCTTTTTGCTGACATCTAGCTATTTGTTTGTCATATTTTTGGTAATTTTTCAAAACGCCTGATCACACCACAGCGATAACTTTTCGTATCTTCATAGGTCCTATAGCGTTTGTGAAACAGGGTAAAATATTGATTTTAAAGGGAAGATACAGCTTTTATCACACCATAGCGATAAGTATCCTAATCCATTAAACATCCTTCACGTCAACACTATGTAGCTGCAAAAAACAAAAAACATGGTTCCTTACTGCATTCAGAAGCAAAAATTATATGCATGCGGCAATTCTTGGTGGTTTTTGCTGCTTTTTCCTCATAAATTACTGGTTGAAAATCAGACTTTGTGGTTTATTTTCTTAAAATCACACCATAGCGATAGGTTTACAACATTTTTATCATGGGTCATCAGAGCTGATTGTGTGATGCTGGTTGATCAGAAATATACAGCTTGTGGGTATGTTCCCCAGCAAGCTGTTTATTGTCATTATTGCTTAAACGTGAGGGATGGCCGGAGCTAATCTCAACGTGGCACGGACTTGATTAGCTTTATCAAGCAATCTCTGGAATTCGATCAAACTGTCAGCACTCAGTTCAATCGAGCCATCTACTGAGATCAATCTCATAGATTTGTCTTTAACAAGATACTCATGGGCGTCACGTAAAAGGCTAACAAGAGGCGCTGGGTCCTTTTCTACGCACAAGAGGTGCCACTCATGTGCGTTAATGTATAGGTTTCCATCTCTGATGAAGTAGGGGGATGAGTTGGCATCCGGAAAGCCTTTTAGTGGGTTTTCCTGGTCATTAATAGTCATAAGCGTATTTCTCATCTTTTGTTTGAGGCTGTTTTACGATTAGAACGAATCTGCAAATCAATGAAACAGATAAATAAATTGAAGTAAGCAGCTTCCTTCCACCAAGACCATTTAAACATTTCGTTGTCATTGGTTTAGAATGCATTTTATCTAAAGTCTTCAATTTAAGGCTTTACTCAGCTAAGGCATCGTAGCACATACATAGAAGAAATTGTGTTGATAAGTTAGTTTAACTAACTTATACTTTATTTGAATCATATAGTTATGTTCTCATTGCCAGATTAAGGGCTACATTAAAATATATAGAGTCCAGGTATGAAAAAAAAGCATTTTGATATCGAAGCACATGGGCAAATCAAGCCTAAAGCCGAACGATTCAAATGGATTATCATTACAATTGCATCTGAACCTGATGTCGACGTTTCTAATGAAGTATTCATAAAAAGGTATTCTGAAATAACTAATTCGAAAGTGTTTAAAATATTTGGATCAACGAAGAGTATTATGCTTTCTGAAGATTTGGCAGAAATGGAAGGGAAAGGATGGTTGAAACGCATGATCAACAAAAATAGTAGCAGAAATATTAAAGTTAGGAAGAAGAAATATTGCCTATCTGAATTTGGCATGCTTTTGTATTCAGAAATAGTAAATTCAAATAACTAAAATGAAAATTAGAAAAATATTCAAATTGTCCAGGCTGTAAGAATCAATACTGGCCTGGACGTTTTATTACTTTTCAAGTAGATATAATTTTATTGTTTATAAATGTTGTAACTGTTTTAAAGTAAATAGTAATTTCATGAATGGTTAATTTCTTGAATACTAGTCTTAAAATGTCTTGATTTTCGATTGCAGCATCAATAGTTGAATTCTTTAACATTGGGCCTTCATGGTCCTGGAGTAAGACAAGTTCTTCGTATAATTGCTCTAACGGAGAAATGCTGACGTTTAAATTTTTTTGAGTAATAACATATTCCCAAAAGGTTAACCATCCGTTTAAAGCGGGTGTAAATGTATACCATTTTCCATTCTCATGAGCGGGTATATGTAGAACATCTCCGCTTATAAATAACTCACCCGTCTCACGGAATGCTTTAAGAGCGTCATCAATTGGGTGAAATGCGTTATAGACTTCAAAAAGATTAGGATAATCTAAACATGATGTTTTTTTAGGTTTGCACTTTTTACGCATCCAATTGCCTTTTTTAGTAGTAATAATACTTTATCTAGTTTTGTATAACTAGGGACTAGAAATATGAACACGCATTCTGGGCCATTGTGGCCTCTTTCACAAGACAAAAATTTCACTTGCTTTATAGGCCAGTATGGCCCAGTATCTGAATTAATATCACACTCGTATAAATGATAAATATATGTCTCTTCGTTCTGAAACTCTATTACCTGCGAATCGTTCAGAAAGAGTTCATCCCACTGGGGACGAGGTCAGATTGGTTGTCAAATTAATCAAAAGTCACTTACCTGCCCTTAGTGTTACTGGGAGCACGATTGGGCTTATGTTGGGGTTAGGTGTAACAACCGCAGTAGGATCTCGGACTTTTAGACGTTGGGTTTCAACAGGCCCGCAAGAAAGTACGATTTCTTATCCTGCATGGGCAATTTTGTGTCATGAGGCAGGCTTTGAACGTATTTGGCACCCAGTTCGAGATTTGCATAATGATGAACCCATTAATTTGCTTCGACCTTCCACCTTGGTTGCAGCACGGGTTTGGGAGTCACCTACCGGGAATGAAGTTCGGGCTATTGCAACTAAGGTTGAGGAAATCACGGGCACAAAGATTGCAGAAATTCTTGGGCTCTCTTGCTCTTTTGATGGCCGATCTCGAACCTTTCGCCGCTGGAGCAAAGCTGATGAAGCCAGCACCATTCCTTATGCTGCTTGGGCATTGATGGTGGAAATGGTGGGTAAGGGAGTGATTTGGGAGTGGACTATAGAATAATCACGTATTCTTTTCGCTTTATACGACGAATTCTTCTCCCGGACTTAGCGCCAGGTGCTCCAGCCATAGCTCTTATATCTGAGCGTAGCGAATGGGCTTGGCTGGGGAGGACACCTTGCTTTTTCTTCTGGCATGTTCCTCTGTCCCTAATTTATTATAAATTAAAAGGCGGCCTGTCTGGCCGCCTTTGGTTTTAACCTCAGTTTCTTTTATGTGGATGCCAGCTCATCCCCAAGAGCCTCAATAAGCTCCGGAATTAGGCTTCGTAATTCCCCTGCTGCAAGGGCAAAGCTGGATTCAAACATCGCGTCTTGCGTATCCACATCGGCGTCTTTAAGTTCATCCTGTAATACATCCAGCATGGTAAGGCGCTTGATTTCAAATTTTTCAGTCATCTGAAAAGAAATCCGCTCTTTCCAAGCAAGGCCCATTTTGCTAACGAGCTTACCAGTAGCAAGATGCAGTTTGACTTCATCACTGTGTAAATCTTGTCGTACAAAGCGGGCAATTGCGCCATCGTCGCCGGGGAATTTCAATTCGCAATCGGCATCCAGCTGGAATGGGGCGGGCACTTCGTTTTCCAGCCAGCTGGTCATGGCGGTTTGCGGCGTGATTTTCGTTTGAATCAATCGGGTTGGCAGGCTGCCCAGTGCATCTCTTAAACTAACTAGCAAGTTTTCTGCTTTGGCGGCTGCGGCGCTATCCACCATAATTAAATTTAGTTTTAAATCGATTAGGGCACGGTGAGTGCTGATGCGGTTAAAGGCACGCGGGCGAAGTTCTTCTGCCACGCGCTCACGAATGTCTTTGGCTTCTTTGCGGCCCACTTTGCGCTCTTCTTCTTTCTCTATATGGCGGATGCGCTCTTCTGCCTCTTGCTTAACCACCACGGCAGGTAGGATTTTTTCATCAGTTTTTAAGCAGACTAAAACCATATCCTGGCGGGCAAAAACAAACTCATCTGGCACATGCGGAGCAGGCGGTATCCACCCCTGGCTCATCAAATCATTGCTGCCACAAGGAAAAAATGGTTTTTTAGCTAAGCATTCGGCAATCGATTCGCCTGACAGAGCATGTTCGGGGCTAAGACGGTAGAGTTGCATATTTCGAAACCAATGCATGATGTTTTCCTGTTTTTTAAAAAGGTGAATAAATAGTAATTTCTGAAGTTTGGCTGACTTAGTCGTTAATGATGGTTTAAATTTTCTAATAGTTTTAATTAAATTAATGTGTGAGTTTGGAAGTTTTTTTAGATTCTACTTTGCATGGTCTTAATAATAAATTTAGAGTTATAAAAATAATATTAGTATATTACTACCTTTAATAAATTAATCAAGGGTCATGCAAATATACATTGTCTTGAAATTATTAATTCTATTTAATGACTTCATTTGGGGGTTTAAGAAAATACGGTGTTTGACATGGGGCACTGTGCGGATAATAATATGCCATTAATGGTTTATGACATTACTATAAAGGTCGTTTATGAAAAATAAGTTTGTGAAATATGCAGTTACTGCAACACTCCTAGTATTTTCTCTCCCGGCAATTGCAAGCTCTGAGGGCCTCGGAAATGAAGCAAGTAAGGTAGGATTCATGATTTTTACACATGATTATACCGTGGCATTGAAAAAGGCATTTGAGAAGGAGCGTGGTAATGATCGCCAATACAATAAATCCGTGGGTGAGCAAGTAAAAATTGAAACTCTAAATAAAATTAATTCATGGGTGAAAAATAAGAAAGTCCGTATTATCAATATTGAAACAATTCAAAATGTAAGCGGGGTGATAATGGGAGGGCCCATGGCGTCTGGTGAAGTGTCTACTAGAGAAGATGGTTATAAAGTTTGGTATTTAGATAAATAATGTAGTTTTAATTATGGGCATGCCCGTTTACCCAATCGTTGTGTTAATAAAAGAAAAACCTAGCAAGTAATGGATATCAGATGGACAGAAAAATTAATGATCCAGACAGACGAAAAAACCAGTTGAAGGAAGCCAAAGCTGCTCAGCGGAAACGAGAAAAAATGGCTGGGCGAGTTGAGTTGAAAGCAACTGTATCTGAATCAACTAAATTATGGTTTCAAGACTATCAAGTTAAGCATGACTTGAAATCGCTAGGAGAGGCCTTGGATGCGATTCAACAAACTTTACAAGGAAAAATTTAATGAAAGAAACGTCGATTTGGGTTAATAGCAATCCACGTGTCTGCAGCCAAATGGAAGAATTTTTTGCAAGCAAAAAAATACCTATTACGCCTGGGATGCACGACCACGCCAATTTTCTTAAAGAAGAAAATAAAAACCCTCGGTTACTGGATTCACTTGCACGCTATATAGAAGTGAGGTCGTATACTGATGAGTATTTAGCTGATGCTCGCCAAAAAATTCAAATTGTTGTAGATGCGGTGTATCAGGCCGTCAAGAATGATGGCCGTCTTGGCGCTTGTGTCGATGCTTCCGGAATGATTGGGCGCATGCTGGATGCCCTTTGCATTTGGAACTATGTCGCTAAAGTTTCACTTACTATTGATTACCCAGAAGCATCTGATAAGAAGAGCACGCAATTTTGGTCTATTGATCAAAGAAATTTTGATGCTCCGCATGTTGTTGTTGTTGCGCCTCCGTTTAGCGTAATTGATGTTACCGTAAAATTGCAGCCTTACAGCAATAACGAAAGTGCCTATTTGCCAAATTTTGTCCTTGCTGATGAAACTAAGCCAGCAAGGTGGAATGTAAATGATCTGGTAAGTCCCATTGTTCAAGAGATAGCTAAAGGTGAAGGTGAGTCACCTATTAGTTTCATTAAAGCTTCAATGCATGAAGTTATGGATTGGTTGCCGCCCCGGTCAGTCGAATTTTCAGGAACGACTATGAAATATATACCCGTGGCCTTGGGAGGTTTTATTGAGAAATTGTCTGAAATAAACGGGTATTGCCCTGGGGGGAGAACAGCCCAGCAGATATTCGATCAGGATGTTATTCCAAAATTAGTAGCTTTGCGAATAGAGCAAGAGCAAGAGAATTATCCGGGGCCCAGTTCTTAATATTTAAAGGGGAAAATAGAGGGCAGTCTATTTTGCTGTTATGGATCTATAGTCGGAATGTTGAACGCTTTGGCCAATGCTTTTGCTGCCTCTCTAACTGCACATCCGCTCTGAATTTTGATGCCAAAGACTGTTTCGTAGCGGACCATCGCACCTTTTGTGCGTTGTTGTAACATTTTATTGATGGTGTTTTTAGACTTTAGCCCTTCAATGGCATGATGGTGAATAACTCGAAAGTGTGATGACAACATGCTGTTTGACTGCACAAAAGTGACAATTGCAGGAACTATTTCTGGTTTCATTTTTTTATTTTCATTAAAGACTAAATAGTGTCATCGAATGATTGGAGGAAGGGCATTGCTGTACTTTGTACGGAATTATGTAGCAAACGCACAAGACGATTAGACTAAAATTCACCAAAATATCTCATTTACTCGCTAAATCGAGGTGTTTTATGGCTGAATCTCATGTTATTTCTGGCTTAGTCGCCAAACGCGCCGACCTTTCAGGTTTGGTCGCACACCATCGGCAGGAAGTCGCCCGTTTACAGGCCGATTTGCAGCATCTTGATGCCACAATCAAGCTGTTTGAGCCTGATTTTAATCTCAAAAGTATCAAATCCAAACAGGTTCGCCAGCGGAGTCAATATTTTGAACGTGGCGAGGGTCAACGCTTGGTGCTGGAGGCGCTGCGCCTGATTGGTCAGCCTGCTTTGTTGAGTGCGATTGCTCAACAAGTGATGGCAGTTAAAGCCTTTGATGTCTCCGAGTTACTTGCTATTGAGCACAGCCTAGATAGCATTTTACGTCGCGCCGAACGGAGTGGTTTAGTTCAACGGCTAGGCCGTGACAGTCACGGCACGGCTTGGGGCTTAGTGCCGTTGCCTCAATGAATCCGTTCTTCAAATCGCTTATTCCCCTGCCAGTACCCACAAAAATCCCGCGAGGTGCGCGAGCCAGCGCACTTCATCAAAATATCACTGAACATTTCACCATTGCTCATCCGTCGATTGTCTTCCCGATAAGCAGCTTCGTTGGCGTAATGGTCTAAATACATAATCCCAAACTTATGCACTTGCCCATATTGCATCCGACGAAACCGTGAAAAGTAACTTTCGGCAATGTTGGTGTTCGTACCATCGTCCGAGCGATATTCAATTTGATGGTTAATGCGCTTGGTATCGAAAAAAGCATGTAGCGGGTCGTAGGCGCTGGCTTCATCAGCAAAGACGGTTGTACCTTTCTTGATGAAACGGCCTGCAAGCTTGGCGACACTGGTTTGGTTTTCGTTTTTAATCACGAAAGTCAACGTGCGCTGACCGCCTTTTTTAGCATCGCCTTTGCCGTGGCGCGAACGCATAACCAAAACACAGCGTTTGTCTTCGTTTTGGTTCTCGGTCAAGCGGCGATCTACCCGATCTGCTTTCTTGTTTTTAGGGCGCACATGGCCGTTCACATAAGCACCATCCAGTTCGACTTCGCCATCCAGTGCCGATTCGTCGCGCTGTTCCATCAAGGACTCACGAATTTTGTGTGCCAGAACAAACGCAGTTTTGTACTGCACATTCAAGTCTCGCCCCATTTGTAGCGCCGACAAGCCTTTCACCGCATTGCAGTAAATGGCAATCGCTGCCAAGTAGATTTTGAGTGGCAATTTATGGCTGGCAAAGATTGTGCCTGATGTGACTGAAAAGGTATGGTTGCAATCACGGCATCGCCATTGCTGGCGCGTTCTGATGAAATAGTGTTTGTGGATACTACCGCAATCAGGGCAAATGGAATCGTGATGACCCCAGCGGCTTTGCCGAAACATCTCAAACGCCTGCTCATCGCTGAGTGCGTAGATAGCGCGTAATGACAAACTTCGAGCTTTGGCCGAGAGTAAAAAGTGCTGAGTCATGACATCACCTCGAATGGTAGATTCATACTATATATGATAGACTATATTGAGCTGAATTCAACCAAATTCATATCGAATATGATTATTAATCTATCCATTGGAGTGACAAATGGCATCTTCTGAATGGGAAGAAAAAATCAAGGGTTTACTTAAATCCGAGCTAAAGCGCCGTGATGTGACTTATCAGCAACTTGCGGATAAGCTCTCTGCAATTGGTATTCCTGAAACGCCTGAAAACATTGCCAATAAAATTAGTCGAGGAAAATTCTCTGCTGTTTTTTTAGCTCAATGCCTTGAAGTGATTGGATGTCGGACGCTCAGGTTGGAAATCTAATAAATTAACGAGGTGCGCCATGCATACGCTTGCAAATCATCCCCTTGATGCTGCGACGACATTAACGGTTAAAGCATTTTTGGAGCGCGTTGCCGCCGTGTTTCCTGTGCGCAGCGCCATCCTGTTCGGCAGTCGTGCGCGGGGCGAATTTCAGCCCGATAGCGATGCTGATGTTGCAGTTTTACTTTCAGGCAACAGAGGTCAATTCATGGCGGCGAAAATGGCGATGTCAGACATGGCCTTTGACGTGATGCTGGATACAGGGATTCGAGTTGAAGCGCTACCAGTTTGGGAAGATGAATGGGCAAACCCCGACGAATACCGCAATCCGTATTTGCTCCGCAACATCGAACGCGATGGAGTCATTATTCAATGAACCCGATGTCGCCACAAGACCTGATTGCTAAGGCCGAACGTGCCATTCAATCAGCCAAGCTGCTGCACGAAGCAGGCGACGTGGATGGCGCTTGTAATCGCGCTTATTACGCGATGTTTGATGCTGCCAAAGCCGTGTTACTCGCGGTAATCCCCCCACAAAACCAGCTCATTTTTAAGTAGAATTTTCTCGCAGTGTTTGAGGAGCTCTACATGAAAGCAGCACGCTATTCCGACAGCCAAATTATGGCGATTTTAAAGCAAGCCGAAGCTGGTTCAACCGTCCCCGATTTGTGCCGCGAGCACGGCATGAGCTCTGCCTCTTTTTATAAGTGGCGCGCCAAGTTTGGCGGCATGGACGTCTCGATGATGACTCGCATGAAAGAGCTGGAGGACG
>NZ_JAWQUO010000062.1:0-2148 GCF_033446605.1 Iodobacter sp. CM08
TACTGCCCAAGAAATAAGCCTTTGCATTGCTATCGCCTTGTGCGATAGCAGCAAATAAAGTAGGGATCGCTGTAATTAGCTTAACGATTCAATTCCATCTAAAAAATAAAAGCTCATGACTCCAGCGGCCACAACTACTGCTTACCGTGTACTGCAAGGTGAATACCCGCCGGCAATGATCGATGTATCTAGCTTGGGCATTAGCACTTATCTGAATAAGAAAACAACCACGCGGCAAAGTGGCAGCACGCTGAGCGAAGTTAAAACGATCTATCCAGCTGCCATCGAGCTGGCCAGTACTACTCATTATCAGCGTGGCCTTGTAACCGTGTTTGCAATGCTCATCATTTTTGGTTTTTTTCCGCTTATGTTATATGGATCATACCTCTCCATTCGTGATTTTTATTCTGGAGGAGTATTTTTTTTTCTAATATCACTATTCTCACTTGTGGTCAGTGTTTTTTTCGTTATGGTTTCTTTTCATTTTGGGTTATACCCGCTAAGAGCCGATATGTTTGCACTTAAAAACGACAGCTTGTTTTTTGATAGAAAAAAGAAAAAAGTTTACCGTGTTTTTAGAAACATACCAGGCCTTATCGATTACGTTAGAAATAGCTTAAAAAAACGCAATCCATTTTATCCTTGGCCTACCGTAATTGTTGAATACGATTGGGATTCCTTAATATTTGTTTATGTTTCAAAAGTAGTGATGCTGGGGCAATTGCCATCGACGGTTCACACCCTGGGTGTGGGGATTAAAGATCCTGATTTTGCACAAAAACAAGTCGCTAAAAGTGATCATGATAAAGCCTGGGATCAAATGCTAAAGCACGAGGCAATACCAGACTTTGTTGATTTTTTTACCATTGGTAATCCACTGGTCATGAGTGAATATTCTGTGCAGGCATTATGGGCGTATCTGCATGCCTATATGGAAGAAAACGGTCCGGCCTTGCCTGTTGGTGAGTCTTTAGCCGAAGCTGCCCCTAATAGTTGGTGGCAATCCATGGGGTGTATTGGCCCATATGGCCCAAAAATAAAAAAATGGAATCAGGAGCACCCTATTTTTGTGGTGATGTCCTTTTTGTTTTTCCCTATCTTTGGGCCATTTTATTTACTCTGGGGCACCTTTAATTGGCTTTCGCATAAAACCGCATTCGAAGCCCCATTCCCCCCAGAAATCCGTGCCGAGTGGGGGGAGCCATTACTGCCCAAGAAATAAACCTTCGTGTTGCTATCGCCTTGTGCGATAGCAGCAGGGCAAGTGGTAGTCGTTGCTAGACTAAATATACCCTTTTGAATTCATAAAAAACAACAAAGCAGAGAGCGATGAGCTTTGGCTATAAGTACCTCAGGCATTAATAATTTCATATGGAATGAGAATGGAAAGTGCTAGTTGTTTAACAAATCAAGTGCAAATGAAAAAATATCAACTTATCAAAGGAGTCGTTAGTGACTTGCAAATCAGTCATGGTTATGAGGATCTGGTTTTTACCGATAGCATAAAAAATACAGCAGGGACTGCTGCGTCTGCAGCTGCTTTAATTGGGCAAGTATTTAATGCTGGCACTTTAGCAACAGCATCAGGTGGCGCTGAAATCAGCATGCAGTTTTTTACCTGCAAGTTAGATGAAAAAAGAGTTGCTGGCCGTTTTTATAAAATAGGCTTTAAAGATGGCGAAGAGATTGAATTTGTCGTCGAGAAAGAGGGCGATATTTACGCTGTTTTAGCCGCCAGAAGTGCCAGTCAGCGTTTGATTTGGATGTTGCCTCAACACTTGCGCGGGGAAGAAGCTCATTTAAGAAGCGATATTATATGGAGCATTATTACTACAATTATTGGAGCTATTTTATACGCTATTTTTCTTCACCCATCAGGAATAAAGGATGATTTACTAGAGCCTATGTGGAGCAAAGTTTTTAATTGGTGTATGCCATTTATTTTAGGCTTGGTTTTTAATGTGATAATTAGAAGTTTTTTTAATCGCTTTGGAAAAGCTACCACACCCATTCTCGCTGCATTAGGTTTCGAAAGTCCAGAAAATATTGACTTATCCGTAATCAGTCGTGCCGCACATAAGCGATATAAGCAGGAGCATGGTGTGTCGGCTGATTCGGATCCTACATGGGTTTGGCGTTATTGTAATC
>NZ_JAWQUO010000062.1:2158-14149 GCF_033446605.1 Iodobacter sp. CM08
CTAATGTTATTGCGGTTTGGGTACATCCTAGGCTTAGTCGGCTGTGTGGTACGAGGACGAATATAGCGAATGCACGCCGTGCTGACTAACGCCCTAAGCGATATAAGCAGGAGCATGGTGTGTCGGCTGATTCGGATCCTACATGGGTTTGGCGTTATTGTAATCCGCTAAGCTTAGTAGATTTTCCAGATAAATTTCAAGACAACATCTATGACTTAGATAGAATGAATTTAACACAGGCTCAACTGCCATTTTCTCCATGGTCAGACAGCTATTGGCCATCCTATCAAGGATCTATTGCACAACGGTATGCTGATCCACGCATGCCAAAATCATCTCAATTTAAAGACTATGATAACTATTTAACTAAAATAAATCCTGCGATCAATTTGGTAAAAAACAATCAAATAAATTTGATGTCACCATCTGAGAAATATGATTTTTTAATGAACGATCCAAATTTCACTCTTACTAATAAAATATTGGAAAATACACGATCTAGAAATAAAAACCCTGAATCTTGGGAGGGTCTTTGTCATGGTTGGGCCCCCGCATCTTATATGTATCAAAGGCCATCTAGAAGCATTACGCTATATAATGCTGCAGGCAAAGCGGTAACATTTAGACCTTCGGATATAAAAGCTCTTAATACGTTACTTTGGGCTCGGCTCTCTTACAAAACAAAATTTATTGGCGGGCGTTGTAATATACAAAATCCTAAAACCGATGAAATCGGTAGAATTTTAGATAAAGACTGCAATGATAACAATCCTGGATCATTTCATTTGGCACTTATTAACCAAATTGGAATTAACAAACGTAGTCTTGTTTTTGATGCCACTTATGATTATCAAGTTTGGAATCAACCAATTACAGCCTATAACTTAACCTATTACAATCCAGAAACAGGAAGTATTAGCAAACGAGCTCAAGATGTAATGATTGCAAAAGAAAAATATAGTAAAGATAAATTTAAAAAATATCGCTCAAGGGAAGGTGATAGTGTTGTTGGCGTAAAATTGACCGTAGATTATGTTTTAGAAACCAAGCCATCAACTAAAGAAAGTGACTCACCAGCCAATGATTCGGTCACTCAAGTGACCTACTATTACGATCTAGAGTTAAATAGTAAAACGGGTAAAGTAGTTGGTGGAGAATGGCATCAAAAAGGCCATCCTGATTTTTTGTGGACCCCATCAGCAGGTAGTGAAATTAGCAGCAATATTGTACCAAAAACAAACTCACATTTTGGCCCGTTGTTTATGTACCATCATTATTGGTGGATTGACTCACCTCGCTCAACGGTAACGGATTGGTTGCCTTACTCAATTAGTGCAGCCAAACAAATGACCGTGCCATTAGAAAATATAGTGCGTGCACTAACGGCTTGGTCCTCTAATCCCATAGAAGACGGCATCTTGCCAGAAGCAGCACAGCAACCCAATATCCCTGAAAAATACAAGTGGGCCAGACAGTAAACGAAATCTCTATAAGATAAAAAAATGAGGGATAACTTACAACGTCTTTGTACGTTATCGTAAGTGACCCCTCATTTTCAATGTGCCTAAAAGTATTCCGATGCCGCGTACTTTGCAAAGAAGTCCACGCCCAGTACGTGTTCATAAAGCAGCAAGGAAAAAATTATTCGATTCTGCAAATGGCACAATGGCTTAACCTCTCGTGGGGCATTATATGCCTAGCCTATACTTTTAAATGAGCTTCAAGATGGGGGATATACCATATCCCACATCCAGACTTGATTCGGGCCGGTGGCGGTGAAGCTGGTCGGTTTGGCTTTGCATACTGCTTTGGCAGCCCGCCCACGATGCTGAAGCTGATTAGCTTGACGCAGTACGCGGTACATCGTTGATTCAGACGCCAAATAGCGGCCTTCGTCGCTCAGAATAGGCACAATCTGGCTGGGTGGAGCGCTGTTAAAACGTGGACCGTTACACACCGATAAAATCGCCTGACGCTCCGTTTCACTGAGCTTATTCGCCGGATCATGCCGTTTGACCAAGGGCCGCTGATCCGCGATCACCTTACCGGCCGCTTGCCAGCGATACCAGCTATGTACCGAAATGCCGATGATTTCACAGGCACGATATAAGCTCGCACCCGCATGACAAGCCTGCTTGATCCAAGTGGTCAGCCGCTCTCGTTGGTCCAGTGATGTCAGTCTTCCCCGGATTCGCCCCAAAAGGCGCGCACCTTTTTTTGCAGAATCAGCAATGCGGCCGCCTCCGCTAGTGCCTTATCTTTACGCAGAATTTCCCGCTCCAGCTGCTTGTTTTGCTTGCGCAGCGTTTTGTTTTCTTGCGCCTGCTCCGGCGTGCTGGCTTCAGCTTGGCCCTGCGCCTGAATGGAGAGATCGCGCCATTGTTTCACCTGCTCTGGGAACAAACCCTTGGCACGACAATATTCGCTGAGCTCGATTTCGGACATGGCAATGGTTTCGACGACCACGGCAAAGCGGGTTTGGGCAGACCAGTTTTCACTGCTGCGATGATGTTCGGGCACGGGGCGCCCCTCCTGGCGAAGTTGATTTCGCCAATTGTACAGCGTGGCTTCGGAGAGGTTTTCTTGCAATGCCAACTGCCGGATGCTGACGGGATGGGGCACTTTTCCAGTTAGAGTTATCATCTAGCCCCTGAGTCCGCGCACGCGTTACACCTTACAACATCTAATTTTGTTCATAATCACACCGTATAATTTATGAAATGTTTGACCAGAAAAAGCAAAGCTGCATGTAATATGCAAAAATTACTGTAAGCCCTTGGTTTATTATGACCTTTGATCTACTTGCCTCTTTCGCCGCCGCTTTCAATCAAGATCAGCGCCTTATTTCTCTTCAACTGGGCGACGGTGCTGCATGGGGCGAACAGTTACTTCCCCAACGCGTAACAGGTAGCGAGGGGATCAGCCAGGCTTATCGCTATCAGGTAAATTGCTTATCCCCCGACAGTGGTTTAGAGCTTAAATCACTGCTAGGCTTGCCGATCGTCTTGTCTATTGCAAATGCCAATGGCGATGCGATTGAGCGTTGTGGGGTGGTGAGTCAGGCGCAGCTTTTAGGCTCGGACGGGGGCTTCGCTAAATATTCCCTCACCGTAGAGCCGCCTTTTGCCCTGCTCAGATACCGCCGTACTTCGCGGGTCTTCCAGGACTTATCGATCGTCGATATCGTGAAGCAGGTACTGGCCGAACATCAGGCCAAAAATCCTGTTTTTGCCTCAGTGCAAACGCTAGATTTCAAGCTATCCGGCGAATACCCACCGCGCTCTTATTGCCTGCAATACCGTGAGGATGATTACGCCTTCTTGTGCCGATTAATGAAAGAAATCGGTCTTTCGTGGCGCTTCGAATATTTGGCGGGTGATTCCCCACAAGTGCAGCTTGTGGTTTTTGATGATGTTTTCTCCATCCCCGAAGCTTTAGAACCCATCGCCCGCTTTCACCGTGCTGATGCCAGCGAAAAAAGTGACTCACTTACGACATGGAACAGCCAGCGGCAAATCGGCAGTAGCTCGGTTTCCCTTGCCAGCTTCGATTACAAAGCCACGCTTACCCAGCACAGCCTGAACGAAAGCGCGATCGATCAGGGCGAAGGTGGGCAACAAATCCAATCAACTCTAGAATATTACGACCCGCAAACGCATTACTACGCCAGCGATTTAGACCAGCTCAGCCACGATGCCAAGCTGCGTCAGGACGCAATGGACGCGCAAAAGAAATCGTTTACTGGCTCTGGCACTTTACGCAGCTTACAAGCGGGGCAATGGTTCCGCTTAGAAGATCACCCCGCGCACGAGTGGGACAGCGCCGAGCAGCGCGAATTCGCCATCACCGAGCTTAAATTCACCGCCAACAATAATTTGCCGGTGGATCTAACTCAGCAACTTGGCTTAGTTGCACCTAGCCTGCTTGCCACGTCAGCCAAAGATAACGCACCTTACCAATCCGATTTCACTGCGCAAAGACGCGGCCAGCCTGTGCTTAGCCATCTTGGCGAACAAGAATTTACCAAGCCCACCAGCCCAGGCTTACAAACCGCCACCGTAGTTGGCCCTGCCGGATCAGAAGTGCATACCGACGAGCTGGGCCGCATAAAAGTACAATTTCACTGGCAGCGTGCCGCCGAACACCCCGAGTTTGGCGCAAATATGGACGACAAATCATCCTGCTGGATACGCGTTGCCGCGCCATCGGCAGGCGCAGGTTTTGGGCATCAATTTATCCCTCGCATCGGCCAAGAAGTGACTGTGAGCTTCCTTGAGGGCGATATCGACCGCCCTGTTGTCACTGGCGTGGTCTACAACGGTAGCCATTCAGTGCCCGCGTTCAGCGGCGCAGGCGCTCTGCCTGCCAATAAAACACTATCGGGCATCAAAACCAAAGAGCATGAAGGCGGCCAGTATGGCGAGCTGCTGTTTGATGATAGCAAAGGTGAAGTACGCACTAAATTATCCAGCGAGCACGGCAAAACCCAGCTTAACCTTGGCTATCTGATCCATCCAAGAACCGACGGAAAAAGCGAGCCACGCGGCGAAGGCTTTGAGCTGCGCACCGATATGCAAGGCGCAATCCGCGCCAATGGTTTACTCATTAGTACCGAAGCTAAAAGCGGCGCATCTGGCAAGCAACTCGACCGCAGCCCCGCCCAAAGCCAGCTTGAATCCGCCCTTTCACTAGCCCAAAGCCTTGGTGAAACGGCCACCAACCAGCTTGCCGACACCATAGAAACCGGCGAAGACAATAAAACAATTAATCCGGACAATAGCGCGGGTGACCAAAACAGCCAAGGCCATCTACATCACCACGTCCACGCCAGTAAAAGCCTTGAAGCAGGCACAAATACGGATAAAGACGGTAAAAGCCAGTCCGAAAAGCAAGCAGGCCAACAGAATATTATTCTGCTACACGGGGAAGACGGCATCGCCATCACCAGCCCGCAAAGCCAGACGATTACCGCAGGCACAAACCTTGATCTGGTTGCGCAGCGCGACACCAACCAAACCTCTGGCCGCCGCTGGATTCACAACGTCGGCCAGCACATCAGCCTATTTGTGGCGGGGGTAAAGGATAAAGTCGCGCTAAAACTGATCGCCGCCAAAGGCAAAATCCAGTTGCAAGCGCAGAGCGACGATATTGAAATCACCGGCGATAAAGACCTAAAAGTCACTGCTTGCAAGGGCCTACTCAGCATTTCGGCTAAAGACGAAGTTTTAGTCACCGCTGGTGGCGGCTATATCCGGCTAAAAGGCGGCGATATCGAAATTCATTGCCCAGGGGAAGTAAGCATTAAGGGCGCGAGCCATGATATGAGTGGGCCAACCAGCCTGAATGCGCCCTTGCCCAAGTTTGCCAAAGGCTGCGAGCAGAGTATGGATGCCGCCGCAGCATCTCAAGCGGCCACTGTGCGCTTAAGCTGAGGGATAAAAAATGACAGATCAAACCATGGCAAGCCACCCTACTACTATTTTGCAATGCCTGAGCGATAAGCTGCAGGCAGGAAAACAACTCTGCCTTGCATTAGATTACAGCCACAGGGCGCTTGGGGATGAAGAATTGCTGCTAGATGAAGCGGCGAAGTTAAAGGGTTTTGTTGTGCCTTTAAAGCATCGCTCGCTCAACCCAGCAATGCGGCCGTATTGGCTGCCATTGCCTAGCGAAAATTTAGAATATCTGTTGCCCAGTATCGAGCAAGCATTGCAAGAAGCCTCGCCAGATTTAATTGCCGAAGGCTGTGGCCGCAGAGTGGCTGGCTGGTTAGAGATTGGGGGGGATGCCCAGCAAGCCGCCTTACATATCAGCCAACAAATGATTCGCTCCTCTCCTTTAGGCGGAAAGCATTTACTGCGCTTACATGATCCTGCCGTGCTGTGGGCCCTATGGCCGCTACTGAATCATGAACAGCAAAAATACTTACTCGGCCCCGTGGCCAGCTGGAGCCTGATTGCACCTAACGGGCAGCTGATGGCTTTGCAAATCAAGCCGGATACGGGCAATAACAAGGGCACTCCTGATATATGGGGCCGCCAGCTTTGGCAGGATATCGCCCTTATCGCGCCATTTAATCAGGCGCTGCTGGCCTATCTGGCGCAAACCGCCGATTTGCAGATGGCCCAACTAGATCATCTACACGAGCTTGGCTTTGCTGCCATCAAACGCGCCAGATTGCTGGGCTTTAGTGACGATGCAGATTTAGCACTCTTTACCCAACACGCTTTGATTATCCACCCGTTTTTTGATCGCCACCCTCTGCTGCAACAATGCCTTGCAGCGCGGCATGCGGATAGTTATTACGGCGGCCTGATTGCAGAGCTGAGTGATAACGATTGGCAAAGCATCGCCGCAAACACCTTCTAGTTTTACATAGGGCACTACCTTTCAATTCTCAGGAAATCACCAAAGCATGAGTCAGCTATGTAAAGAATGCCAAGCCAGTGGCTTACCCATTATGCCGGTGCGTTATGCCGTCGTTCCCAAGGCTGTAGCAGCGAAGCTACCCGCTTGGGCGGAAGGCACAAGGGTGAAAGACATTGCCTTGGGCGATGAGTTTCATTACGCATTGCGCACCATTCGTGCAGGCTATGTGTATCTGTTCTACTCAAAAAACGCCCGTGGCGCCAAGCAATGGGAATGCTTTACCGTGAGCGAAGATGGGCTGCTCATGCTACAGCACACACCCAAATCCGCTTCAGAACCCAAAGACACCGTCACCTGCAACCCAAATACGGGCCATAACAATAGCCGCTTGCACCACTTGATTATTGATCGTCCAGACGATTGCGGCCCAACATGGATCGCGTTTAGCGAGCACAAATGGAGCGATGAAACCTTGGCGCAATATGGCAGCGATGCCAAGCTGCGCAGCGCCAGAATGCAGGAAATCGACCCTAAAGCCATGGCCGCTGGAGCCAAAAACGCGCATAGCAGCCCAGCCAGCCAAGCCGCACTAGAAAGCATCATGGAATACAGCCCGGGTTTTTCCTCAGCTCAGTTACCCTACGATCAAAAAGTGCCTGAATTTAGTAAAGAAGATGGTAGTTTTTCTGAAAAAAAATTGGCGATGGTCAGCACGCTTTATCAGGTGTGTCGTCGCAAGGGTATGGCCGCAGAGACACTGCAATTTATGCAGGCACGCGCAAAAAAAAGCACAGGGGGAAGTAATACGCCACAAATCATGGCCTTGTGGGATGCAATTGGCACGGCGAATGAACTAAACGGATTTAGAAGTGATCCTGCTGGTTTTGTTTTGCAGTATGGCATTGAACGGGAGTTTGAAATTGATGGTCTTACTGCAATTAATAGTTTAAAAGAGATTCTTTCAAATAAAACTGGCGCAATAGCTGACAATAGAGAGTTGAAGCTCCCTTCTGCGAACGATGGCAATCTTATGCGCTCTTTAGCCATCAGAAAAGAAATGGCATATGCTCAATTTAATAGAGATAAAAACCAACAGCGCTTGGATAAAGAGTTGGCAGATATAGAGCGCGAGCGAGCTCGTCCAAGTATGGAGCGAAAAGATAAATTAATCGCTCAAAGCTGGGCCAAGTATGAAAACAATATTGATCAGGACCGATATAATTTCTTTAAGAATAAGCAGCAAGCTCTTTTGGACCAGAGCCAAGCGCTGTCTGACGCTCGAACTAAAATCCTCATTAAATGGTTAGAAGCGCCATTATTTATTGATACATTAGAAGATTATCATGAGGCTAATCCTAGTGATGGTATCGAGTTTGAATGTGTTATTGGTGCAGCCATTCAAGGCATTAACTCATGCCAGTCTGGCAATATAAAATTACAAAGTTGGGCACAACAAACCAATATCGATAAAAGCAGTTTGCTTTATCGAGCAATTGCTCAAAATCAGAAAGAGATTATTAACGAGTTAAAGCCATACTTATCGCTGGCCAAGGAACAAAAAAACCACCCCTATACCGAGGCAGATTTTAAAGAGGGAATGAAGACTTTAACTTCCGGGCAAAAATTAGCGGATGTATATAAAAAATCTCTTTCTCTAGAATCTACAAATGCCAAAGCAAAAAGCACAACGGGCACCAAAGCCTTTGGTATTGCATTAAAAGCCGCCCCTACCGGTAAACTCGATCTATTTATTAAAACGGCGGGCACAGCGATATTGCAAGCATTTAATCCTCTTTTTGCAAAAGGAGCCAATCCAGCAACCCTAAGTAATGCAGGGCATTTTTTGGGTGAAAAATACATTCAAATGATCTTAAGCACCAGAGCATTAGTTGCCCCTAGTGATGCACAGGCATTAATTAAAGAACAATATAAAGCGGATGTTTTACGTAAGCAGGCTAAAAATGCTGCTCCAAAACCGATTGCCCCCTTAACAACAAAAGAGATCTTAAAGCGGGAAGCTGGGTTTAGGAGAAGCCAAGGTAAGGTGTTGGGCGAAGCATGGGGTAACTTTAAAAAAAACAAGCCGACGGACTATGCCCCAGCACTAAAAGACATGCGCCTAACCTTGCTGGTGGTTTTAATTGAAGGGGTTAATCTTGGTCGTATCATGACGTTTTATCATGATGACCTTCGTACCCAAGCTTTGATTGCGGCCTCTGCTATTTCGCTGGCTGCCGGTCTGGTAGATTTAGCAGGAACACCGCTTAAAAATGCATTAAGCACTGGGGCGGATAGCGTAAGCTTCCAGAAGCTTAAATTACTTGGTGGTGGGCTAAGCACGGTAGCAGGGCTGATTGGAGTGGCTATAGATTTTAGTTTTAGTGTGAAAGAAGGTACAAATGGGAATGTTGGCTTAGCTGCGTTGTATGGAGTTAAGAGCTTTGTTGGGCTTGCTTCTGCTACGACAACGGGGTTGAGTACTTTTACATACGCCGCACCTATTTTACGCGGAGTAGGTCAAGTTGCAGCCGCAGATATGGCAGGCGCTTTGGGGGCGCGTGCAGCTGCTGCTATCGGTACACGTATTTTCTTTATGTCTGCAGGTCTTTGGTTAACCGTAGGTGCTTTTGCTATTCAATTAATTATTTGGAAAGTAACCGATGATGCACTGGAGAAATGGCTTGATGCTACTCCGTTTGGAATTAAGCATAATAAGCCAGGCGCTTTTCAAGATAGCAATGTGATGAAAGAAGCCCTTGAAGCGGCCATAAAGGAAGCACTTAATATTACCTTAGAGAAGGAGGAAAAATGAATAAAACCAGCAATGCATCAGAAAAGCCCACGGGCGTGATTAAAATCAGTGGTCAAATTAAAAACTATAAAGAGACCCGTGCCCGCGCTAATTTCTTTTTTACTGAAAACGATCAAAATGTTATGGGTATGGCCGCGATTGGCGCTGCTTTGGTGGGTAATAGTGGTCAGGCCATGGGCGCGGCCATATCAGCATCTGACATGGAAGAAGAAGCCGATTATTTAGAGTTTGAAATTGATAATATTAAAGTAAAAGGCTGGGTTTGGTGTAGCCCATTTAAAAATGATGACTATGTAGAGGTGGTGGGCGAATGGAATAATGGCTGTTTTGAATTGGCGGCTATTGCGAGACCCGATGACCGAATTATTGCTCTTTATCCGCATTGCTCCCGAGGTAAAAAAGCGCATATTAGAAATGCAGTTAATTTGTGGTTTTCTGGTGTAACGGCATTTTTGTGGTTAGCTTCATTTTTGGTGCCTTTTGTCTTCATGTTTATAGAGAGTAGCATTATTATCAGTACATTGATTATGATGATTGGGTTGTTAATTACTTTATTTGTGTATTTGTTTTTTGGTAAAAAAGGATTAGGTGTTCAATCAATCGTGATGCTTTTTATATTAATTGGCACTCTGAATTTTAGGTCAGTGCTTGATGTATTAGCCGTGTATTGGCCCGTCCCAGTATTTTTTTATATATTTATGGGGGCATTTGCGATTAATTATTCATGGAAAACCATGAAGTTTGTGACGGTTGCAACTCATGTTTTTAAAGCGCTCGGTTTAGAAAATCCATCCAGTGTGGATTTGCCAAAAAGATCAAAAATGAATCCATTGCCCATCTCTCCTGTAGCAGCCAAAGCACCGCCTTCTAAATCAGCGATTGCCAAAGCCGCTAAAGATGCCGCTGCCGCCAAAGCACTTACGCCTAAAGCAGCGGCTAAAAAAGTGGCCAAAGATAAAGCAAATGCAGAATACGCCGAATACCTCGCTGCACACGCCGCAGAGACTGAAGGCCCCGTCAAACCATCATTATCAGCGGCATTTGGCAGTATGTATTTCAGGTATTAATCAACGATAGAGCCTGCATAAATAATATGTTTAAAACATCAGAAAAGCCCTCTGGCGTGATTAAAATCAGTGGTCAAATTAAAAACTATAAAGAAACCCGTGCCCGCGCTAATTTCTTTTTTACTGAAAACGATCAAAATGTCATAGGTATGGCGGCCATTGGGGCCGCTTTCGCAGGTAATAGCGGTCAGGCAATGGGCACGGCCATATCAGCATCTGATATGGAAGAAGAAGCTGATTATTTAGAATTTGAAATGGATGACAAGAAGGGTCATTGTTTCTACCGCTGCCATGGCTGCGGAAGAAGGGGTGATTGCAATTCTGGGGCTTAGTTTAACGGGCTGGGGCTTGGTCTTATTGGGACTAGGCATGCTTGCATACTCTGGAGCAGGGATGATTACGCCAACCAAGCTACAGGACTGGGCTAAAGATTGTTATTTTGGCTCGAACAATGTATTTGTTACAGCACAGGATGAAGAAAAAGCTTTAATGAAGCTTTTAACGCCTATTACCCCAAGCAAGGATCAAGAATCGATCAAGGTGATGCCTAGACCAGATAACCTTCTTGAAGATAATTCAATTTCATATCGTAAAGCTTAAAGCCCATGACCCAGACTGACTCAAATGCAGCCTATCGCCTATTAAAAGGTGAATATCCACCCGTAATGATTGATGCATCCAGTATTGGTATTGCAGCATTTTTAAATAAAGAAACCACAAGCCGCTGCTCAGGCAGCACGCTTAGTGAAGTCAGAATCGTTTACAAGCAAGCCATCGAGCTGGGCAATACCACTCACTATCAACGAGGCTTGTTAATGCTACTCTCTCTTCTCGTTTTTTTTGGGGGATTGCCACTTATGTCCTATGCTTTATATATTTCAATATTTCAACTGGAGGCAGAAGGAATATTTACTTTTTTATTTAAAATTTTCTCCATATTATTTAGTGGTTTTTTTAGTTTTTTTGCACTTAATCTTGGACTGTATCAGTTTAGATCCGATATGTTTTCCCTTAAAAACGATAGCTTATTTTTTGATAGAAAAAAGAAAAAAGTTTACCGTGTTTTTAGAAACATACCAGGCCTTATCGATTACGTTAAAAATAGCTTTAAAAAACGTAATCCATTTTATCCTTGGCCTACCGTGATTGTTGAATACGATTGGGATTCTTTAATATTTGTTTATGTTTCAAAAGTAGTGATGTTGGGGCAATTGCCATCGACGGTTCACACCCTAGGTGTAGGGATTAAAGATCCTGACTTTGCACAAAAACAAGCGGCAAAAAGTGACCATGATAAAGCCTGGGATCAAATGCTAAAGCATGAGGCCATACCAAACTTTGTTGATTTCTTTACCATTGGCAATCCACTAGTCATGAGTGAATATTCAGTGCAGGCATTATGGGCGTATCTGCATGCCTATATGGAAGAAAACGGCCCGGCTTTACCTGTTGGCGAAACTTTAGCCGAAGCTGCCCCTAATAGTTGGTGGCAATCTATGGGGTGTATTGGCCCATATGGCCCAAAAATAAAAAAATGGAATCAGGACCATCCTATTTTTGTGGTGATGTCCTTTTTGTTTTTCCCTATCTTTGGGCCATTTTATTTACTCTGGGGCACCTTTGTAAGCGCCTAGCCCTCCCATCTAAACGCCCTTTCCTTTTTTCGTCATGCTGAGGTTTTTATCAAGCAGGAGGATTTATGGGGGATTTGCAGACGCGGCGCGGGGAGTGGCTACTGCGTGT
>NZ_JAWQUO010000063.1:0-13954 GCF_033446605.1 Iodobacter sp. CM08
CCGTTTCAATCGTCGAGCAGACCTGTGCGCTCTGATTCCTCGATTACTCAAAGCCGTGATGCAGGCTAAACCTTGTCCAAGAGGGGTATTTCAAGCCTTAATTGAGCAAGAGACATAATCAGGATACGTTTTCCTCGTAAAATCATATCGCCAGTAGCGATAATCTTGCCTCCGCGCTCGGTTGTAGAGTCCTCAGTGGCAAGTGGATAGCGCGCTTTAACTGGCTTGGCGGCGAGCTTTGCAAGGAATTCAGCAACCATGCGTTGTCCTTCATCTATATTTTCTTGCATTGCACTTCCTTCTAAAGGTTTGGAATTCTGCTCAAAGACTGCAGCAATATCAACCAAGGCATCAAGAGAAAAACGATTCGTGTTACCACGGCACAAATCACTGATACGGGGTTGGCTCAGCCCACAAAAATGGGCGGCTTCTTGCTGGGTCCAAGAGTTGGTTGCCAATAGGGCTCTGATCTTGTTAAGTACAGATGTACGAACCCGCTCACTTGGCTTGTCGTAAGCATGTTCTTCCAGTTTTTCTGGTGATGGCTTTCTTTTCATTTAAGCATCATGCCATAAAAGGCATATTAAAATGCAACCACCACAAAAATATTTCTCGCAAAGTGCCACATAACCGAACGTCTATGAGACAAGAGGGTGTGTATGCTGATTGGCTACATGAGGATATCTAAGGATCAGGCCTGTAACACGATGCGCTCATCATCTCGGGACTGAACGCAACGCAACTGTTAGCTCTTTTAGCTTAAAGGCTTTTTTAGGGAGGCTGGCTCAGCCAGCGCGTAAATATCCACGCCCTGCTGAGCCAGCAGGGCTTCCAGTGCAGGCATGAGTGCGCCGAGTTTTTCTTCCAGCGCATCGCGCACGGTATCCACCACCACTTGCGTGGCGCGCTCGATTTCTACGTTGAATACGCTGCCAACGCACTTACCTTCAAAAATGGTCATGCGGCGGGTTTCGGGGATCAGCCATACTTCAAACCAGCAGTCTATTTTATTGGTGTCCGATACCGTCAGGCTGGCGCCATCCAGGGCTATATACCCCTTGGCGAAAATGTATTTCATCCCGGCTTTGGGCACGCCGATTCTAAAGCAACAGTTTTCCTGATCTTTACGAATATCTAACAGCGTGGCAGTAAAGTCCACATGGCCGGAGAGCGGGTGGCCGCCGATTTCGGCACCATCTTTGGCGGCACGCTCGGCATTGACATGGCTGCCTGCTTTTAATTGCCCTAAGGAGGTTACGCGTAAACTTTGCAACATCACATCAAAGCTGGCTTTATCATCCGCAAAGATCTCGGTAACCGTCAGGCAAACGCCATCAATCGCCACGCTGGCGCCAATCTGAATATCTTTGCAAAACCCTGCCGGAAAAGCGATGCGAAATGTACGGATGCCCTCCCTGTCATCAATCGCTTCAATCTGAGCAACGCCTTGCACAATCCCCGTAAACATTTATTCAGCTTCCTTAAAGAGTTCTGGATTTGCTTCGCGCACACGCTTCGAAGACTTGAGTAAATTGCAATGATCACAAAAGTAGCTAATCGAGCCGCAAGCCGCGATCACATCGAGGGGCCGCTTACAATCAGGGCAAATCGGCACGGCTTCTTGCACGCTTTCATTCGGCATAAAATTCTCCAATATCAGTGAACCGCAGGGTGAGACGTAAATCGTCTCCAAATAGGCGGCGCTCTAATACCTTAGCTTGTAGCTTGTGGTTTAGGTCGGATAAATCAAGCGTGGCGATGCCTTTTGCAGTGTCACCAATCATCACAGGGGCTTGATAAAGCAGCATTTCATCCACCAACCCCGCTTGAAATAGCGCCCCAACTAAAACACCGCCCGCCTCAACGGTTACTTGGTTGCAGCCTCGATGACCTAGCTCTTGCAGTAAGGCAGCTAAATCAACTCGACCCTGAGCATCGGCCAAAATCATCACTTCGGCCCCTGCGGCTTCTAAAGCCTGACGCTTAGTCGCGTCATCCTGAGCGCCAACAATCAATACGCCCGCCTGATTAAATAACTTTGCCTTGATCGGCGTTCTAAGCTGGCTGTCAACAACCACACGCAGCGGCTGCCTATCTACCGCAAACTCTCGCACCGTTAGCTGCGGATCATCCGCCAGTACCGTGCCAATACCGGTGAGCATGGCACAAGATCGGGCACGTAGTTTTTGTACATCAGATCGTGCCGCCGGGCCGGTAATCCATTGCGATTGCCCATTAGCGAGCGCGGTGCGGCCATCCAGACTTGCGCCCATTTTTACCGTCAGCCAAGGGCGGGATCGCAGCATGCGGCTGATAAAACCTTTGTGATGCTCAAGTGCGGCGGCGTGTAAAACGCCTGACTCCACCTCAATCCCTGCCGCCGCCAAGCGCGTCAAGCCTTGGCCCGCCACCAGCGGATTAGGATCTGTCAGCGCGGCAACCACGCGCACTACACCGGCTTTCACCAAAGCATCAGCGCAAGGCGGTGTGCGACCATGATGGCTGCAAGGCTCTAGCGTCACGTAAGCCGTAGCACCGCGTGCCAAATCACCCGCAACACTCAAAGCCATGACTTCAGCATGCGCACCAGGAGCCACCTTCACCACACCACCACCCGCAGGCTGACTAAAGCCCGCACCCACCACCTGCCCCTCTTTCACCAACACACAACCCACAGAAGGATTAGGCGTCGCACTATTCTGCCCTAAAGCTGCTTGCCGCAAAGCCAGCTGCATATATTGATGATCGATACTGTTCATGGGTTTACCGGTGTAAAAATAAGGTTCATAAACCCAAATCTTGAACCACTTCGATCGGGAGAACACAGAGGGCCACGGAGAAAAACATAGGAAAGGTTTTCTCCGTGAAACTCCGTGTTCTCTGTGTCCTCCGTGGTTCAAGATTTGGGTTTATTTCGGCATAAAAAACGTTATTCCTTACTCACTTCCCGTATCACATCGCGGAAATCATCGACGTCTTGGAAGGAGCGGTATACGGAGGCGAAGCGGATATAGGCGACTTTGTCGAGCTTGGCGAGTTCAGACATCACCATTTCGCCAATCTGGCGGCTCATGATTTCTCTATCGCCTAAAGACAATGCTTTTTGAATAATTCTAAGAATAGCTTCGTCCACCAGAGGCGTGGGTACTGGCCGTTTATGTAGGGCGCGCTCAAAGCTGGTGCGGATTTTTTCACGATCAAATTCGGCACGCTGACCATTTTGCTTTACCACCTGCGGCAGGCGCACTTCGGCAGTTTCAAAAGTAGTAAAGCGTTTATCGCACACAGGACAACGGCGGCGACGGCGAACCAAATCGCCTTCATCAGATATACGCGAGTCAGCGACCAGCGTATCAGGGGAACCACAGAAGGGGCACTTCATCACAACCCCGCAAAGAACATTCTAGAAATAAACAAAACCCAAATCTCAAAACACGGAGAACGCAGAGAACACGGAGTTTCACGGAAAAAACCTAGACAATGCTCATACTTAGCTTTCAAACAGAACTTAAGCAGACAAGGTCAAGCTCATAAAATGGCGCAGCATCTTTCCAAAGAAAGCCAAACACTTTTTTGACTTTCTCCGTGTGACTCCGTGTCCTCTTTCACTCCGTGTTTTAAGACTTGGGTTTTTTATAGCGAATTTAAGCGCCGTAAACTGGGAAACGGGCGGTTAGTTCTTTTACTTTTACTGCAACGGCTGCAATGTTTGCTTCATCCGCTGGATTGTCCAGCACGTCTGCAATCAAGTTAGCCACGATCACGGCTTCTGCTTCTTTGAAACCACGGGTCGTGATGGCTGGGGAGCCGATACGGATACCAGAAGTCACAAACGGGCTTTCAGGATCGTTTGGAATGGCATTTTTATTGACGGTGATATGCGCTTGGCCCAGTACAGCATCAGCCACTTTGCCGGTAAGACCTTTAGAGCGCAGATCAACTAAGAACATATGCGATTCAGAACGACCAGAAATCACACGCAGGCCACGCTCGATCAAGGTTGCAGCCATGGCTTGTGCGTTTTTCAGTACTTGCTCTTGGTATGTTTTGAACTCTGGTGTTGCCGCTTCTTTAAATGCCACCGCTTTACCGGCGATCACATGCATCAAAGGGCCGCCTTGCAGCGTTGGGAACACATTTGAATTGATCGATTTTTCGAATTCAGCTTTAGCCAAAATCAAACCACCACGCGGGCCGCGCAATGTTTTATGCGTAGTCGATGTCACAAAGTGAGCGTGTGGCACTGGGTTTGGATAAACGCCTGCCGCGATCAGACCAGCGTAATGCGCCATGTCGACCATAAAGTAAGCGCCAACTTTGTCGGCGATTTCACGCATACGCGCCCAATCAAAGCGCAAAGCGTAAGCAGAAGCACCGCCAATCAAAAGCTTAGGCTTGGTTTCAAGTGCTACGCGTTCCATATCGTCGTAATCAATTTCTTCGTTTTCGTTCAGGCCGTAAGCCACGATATTAAATAGCTTACCGGATAAATTAGCTGGCGAGCCGTGTGTAAGGTGGCCACCGTGACCTAGGTTCATACCCATGACGGTATCGCCCGGCTTCAGAATAGAAAAGTACACCGCTTGGTTGGCTTGCGAGCCAGAGTGCGGCTGCACATTGGCATACTCTGCGCCAAACAAGGCTTTAACCCGATCAATGGCCAACTGCTCAACCGTATCAACAAATTCACAACCACCATAAAAACGCTTACCAGGATAACCTTCGGCGTATTTATTGGTCAGTTGTGAGCCTTGCGCTTCCATCACAGCAGGGCTAGTGTAATTTTCTGACGCGATCAGCTCAATGTGCTCATGCTGGCGAACAACTTCACCTGCAATGGCTGCAGCTAGATCTGGATCAAATTGGGCGATAGTAGCGGACTTGGAGAACATAGATTGGCGCTTCCGTAAGTCGGTTGGGAATAAGGAATAGCGCAGGATTCTAACACGGCAAGCTGTTTTGCCAATTGAGGAATTCGTGATAAATCATGATCCACGTTCATAATTCATCCCTAGCTTGCTTTTTTTTACGCCACTGATGGTGAATAATCTTTAATTTATCTTGGAAACCCATGCGATCATCTGACATGAAATCTAGGAACTCTGAAAGCATACGCGATTTCATTAGCGAGTAAAAAGTCAGCGCAGCAATGGGGATAAAGGTCGCAAAAAAGTAGCCAATTCTTAGCCAAGCGGCCTCATGAGCCAAATCAAACAAATTCATCCCCAAGAAGCCCGTCACGGTTGTCCCTACCAAGCCCAAAATAGTCACCACGGTTAAGCGCACCACGGTATCGGCTTGGCGGCGCAAATCATCGTTTTCTAAGTATTGGCTCATACTATGGATCGACTCCCTCACCTCCGCAAATAAGGCCTCGGTCCCCAAATGACGGCGCGCCATATGAAATAGCTGATCGGCCACCACTTGATTAGAAATCTCACTAAACCAGTAACGCTGGGTAAAGCGTAAAAAAGCTTCTTGTAATACGCGAATATCACGCTTAAAACGTCGAGAGGATTTTGCATCGCCAACCTGCAACCGTGACAAGGCCACCGCTAGCCGATCCGAAAAAATCAATAATGCAGCCTTATGGAAGTGCGCAATCGTCATCAATAAAAAATATTGATGACGGAACTGCCCTAAAGCCCCCGTGTAAGGGTCACTAAAAAAACCATGGCCGTGTTTTCCAATCAAGACAAAGGCGTGACCATCACACATCATGCGGGTTGAGGATGAATCATGTCGCCGCTCTGGCACCCAAAAACGATCATAGCAACAATGGGCTTCAAACTCCTGAAACACCTTGGCCGTATAGGGCAAATCTCCTCCTTGGGCGGGGCGAGTCACCAAACCTAGGCGGTAAAAATCTTCATCCGTTAAATCAAAAGGATCATCAAAGGCCAGATAAGCCATTAGCGGCATACGGTGATATTCAATTTGACGATAGCGTAGCTCGCCCTCTTCCTCGGAGTGATGCAGCACTAAAGGCCGCAATAAAGCATCCCAGTGCTGCGCCATGGGAGCGGCGCGAAACTCCCCTACATGCGACAGAAATTTAGATTTATCATCGTAATCAGATACTGCAATCACGCCGCCTTTGGCATCTAGCCACTTCACAGTTTGCAAGCAGCTTGCGGCAGTATGGTCTTCATCCCACTGCGCAGGAAAGGCACGGCCAAAGCGAAACAAGGTGTCTTGCACACGACTAAGCGGCACGTTATCAGCCAAGATTTCTAGGGCGAGAATCACGATATCAATATCGTAAAAAAAATACAGATCAACGTGGGCTACTTTAAAGTCTTGCCGCGTGCCATCTTTGTAATGCATGCGTACCGAGCAAATATCATGACGACGAAACACATGCAGCGGAGAGCCTCCGTAGCTATCGGTATTCGCCGCTTCTGCCGCGCCTTCTCCATATAAAAACCGCTGTACATAGGGCAAAAAGGTAACGAATTCACGGTAATGCCGCTCTTGAAAAGCCTGCGGATCCATATCAAATACCGAAGGACGCAGCTGCCATGGCGAATCAACATCTACCCGCTGTTTCATAAGCTCCCAATGCCGCCCCATCACATCCGCCCCACCAAGTGGCTGGGCAAGCGGCATCATTTGCAAAGGCCAAATGAGAATTTGCCTAAAATGGCGCACCATAATTTCATCTGCTTCGCTCATTGAGTTCTCCTTTTGATCAGAATAGATCATCACGCAGCAGAACACGGGCAGCAGCAAGCAAATCACGGCCCAATATGCAAAAAACCCTTATTTACTGACTCGTAAATAAGGGTTTGTGCTTTAACAACGCAGCGTCACTTTAAAGTGACCGGTACGCCTTACATGCCTTTTACCGCGTAGATGGCAAGGGTATTGCGCCAATAACCTTGGTAATCCATGCCGCAACCAAATAGGAAGCGATCTTCAACCTCTAAACCCACGTAATCTGCCATCACCCCTACAGCCTTACGATCATGCTTTTTATCCACCAGCACCGCCACGCGAACTTCTTTTGCGCCCTGCTCGCGACAGAATTCCAAGATAGCCGCTAAGGTATGGCCTTCATCCAAGATGTCGTCCACGATCACCACCACACGACCTTTCATGCTTTCTTGTGGTTTTACTTTCCAATCCAACATGCCGCCGCTGGTTTCTTTACGATAACGTGTGGCGTGCATATAAGACACTTCTAGGGGGAAGCGTAAGCGTGGCAATAAATGCCCTGACACAATCAGCCCACCATTCATCACGGTGTAAACAATCGGGTTGGCGTACTGTAAATCAGCCGTCATTGCCTCTGCCATGCGATCTAGCGCGGCTAATACTTCGGCCTCGCCGTGCAAGCAATCCGAATTGTCAATAATCGTTTGGGCTTCAGGGAGTTCTAGGGTCACGATGGTGTACCTTTTTATTCAAATGAAAAACGGATGGCGCTTTTTAATAAGTACTTGTGCAAAAGTTTTATGGCAAGGCGTCGAAGCCGCAGGCAGTACAATTAGTACGACAAGGCAAGACAACGATGCAAGAAAACTTTTGCCTATCTACTTAGGTGGCTTAGCAGTCAACAGATGCTCGCTAAATAGGACTAAGCCACTACGCCATCACTACAAATCTTTAATGCCCGGCGAAATCGCAAACCGTAAACAGAGAAATACCCTGCTCACGCACGATTTTTGAGCCGCCTAATTCTGGCAAATCAACAATCGCAGCCGCCTCAACAACGGTTGCGCCAAGGCGATCTAATAATTTAGCTGCAGCAACCATGGTGCCGCCAGTTGCCACTAAATCATCAATCAGCAATACGCGATCGCCTTTTTTGCAGGCATCGGTATGTATTTCAACCGTAGCAGAGCCGTATTCAAGCTCATATTCTTCCGCGACGGTCAAAAAAGGTAATTTACCTTTTTTACGCACTGGCACAAAGCCAAGGTTTAACTCATAAGCCACTACCGCGCCCAGAATAAATCCACGGGCATCTACGCCAGCCACCATATCTAAACCCATATCCATATAGCGATGGACAAAAATATCAACCAACACACGGAAGGTTTTTTTATCCTGCAATAGCGGCGTGATATCCCGAAACTGCACCCCCGCCTGTGGCCAATTTGGCACAGTGCGAATGCGGTCGCGAATATAATCTGCGTATGGTGGCTCTGCCTGCAATATGCTCATTATCTTCCCTTAACCAAATGCAGCAAATTTAACAATCCACAACGCGGTAATAATCAATACCGCAGGGCTTAAATCTTTATAACGACCAGCCAACACTTTAATTGCAGCGTAGCTAATAAAACCAAAGGCAATACCATCGGCAATAGAATACGTAAATGGCATACCCACGGCTGTAATCACTGCCGGAGCCGCTTCCGTAATATCGTCCCAATCAAGCTCTGCCAAACCACGCGCCATCAACACCGCCACATAGCAAAGCGCTGGGGCCGTTGCATAAGCAGGCACCGTGCCCGCCAATGGCGCCACAAACAATGCCGCCAAGAATAAAATGGCCACAACTAAGCTAGTCAGACCAGTACGCCCGCCTGCAGCCACACCAGCAGCGGATTCAACATAGGCCGTTACGCTGGATGTACCCAGTGCAGCCCCTACCATAATGGCAGAAGAATCAGCGAACAGCGCTTTCTTTAAACGTGGCAATTTGCCATCTTTATCTAAAAGGCCTGAGCGATGCGCAACACCCACCAAGGTGCCGGTTGTATCAAATAGATCTACAAAAAAGAAAATAAACACCACACCAATCAAACCGGCATTGAATGCGTTTTTAATATCCATTTGCATAAAGGTTGGTGCAATCGAAGGAGGCGGAGAAAACACGCCTTTAAACTCGGTTAAACCGAATAAAATCGATAATAGCGTTACACCCAGTACGCCAATGATGATGGCGCCTTTTACCTTACGGTATTCCAAGGCCACAATTAAAAAGAAACCAAACACGGCCAATAAAGTACTAGGCGCATGAATATCACCCAATTGCACCATTGTGACCGGTGATGCTGTAATCAGACCGGCACTTTTCAAACCAATAATGGCCAGAAACAGGCCCACACCGGCAGAGATCGCTAGTTTTAATGAGTGCGGAATCGCATTCACCAGCACTTCACGTAATTTAAACGAGGAAACCAGCACAAAAATCACGCCAGAAATAAACACCGCACCCAAGGCAGTTTGCCAAGGCACGCCCATGCCTTTTACCACGGCAAAGGTAAAGTAAGCGTTTAAACCCATACCTGGCGCCAGCGCGATTGGGTAATTAGCCAACAGCGCCATAACGGCGGTACCAAAAGCCGCAGCCAAACACGTCGCCACAAATACGGCATTAAAATCCATACCGGTTTGCGCCAAAATGGCCGGATTGACGAAAATAATATAGGCCATGGTTAAAAATGTCGTAAACCCAGCGATGACCTCGGTTTTAACATTAGTACCGTGTTCTTTTAATTTGAACAATGCTTCGAGCATGAGCCCATTTCCCCGTTAAAAAAAACAAATAAGTCGGCTTGTATTGCTTGTTATTCACGCACAATACTGACCGACTCACACACTATTAACCGCCAATGCCCAGCAATGCCAACAGCCCTAGCAAAGCAAAAACAGCAGCGGCAACAAAACGAACATAGCGCAAAATATGCATCCGCGCCGCAATCCACTTACCCACAAACACGGCAGGCACATCGGCAATCATCATGCCTAAGGTAGTGCCTGCAATCACCGCCCATAGTGGTTGGTATTTAAGAGCTAAGGCAACGGTAACAACCTGAGTTTTATCGCCGATTTCGGCCAGAAAGAACGCCACAGCGGTGGCCAAGAACGCACCATAGGGCTTGATTTGGGCTTCTTCTTCACCCATCTCATCGGGAATCAATGCCCAAACGGCAATGGCTAAGAAGCCTAAGCCAATCACCCAACGCAAAACAGCAGGCGACACTAAGCCCGCCACTTGCAGCCCAAGCCAGCCCGCAGCAAAGTGATTAAGTACAGTCGCAACAAAGATGCCCAGAATAATAGGCAAAGGGCGTCGAAAGCGCGCAGCCAAGATTAACGCGAGTAATTGCGTCTTATCGCCGATTTCGGCAATGGCTACTACACCAGTAGAAATAAGAAATGTATCAATCATTGAGTTGTGTTTCCGGGGCGGGCAGGATAGAGGTCGCGCAGCATTGCCCACCCCGGGAAATGCTGAACGAACCTCAGGTCTTGTCAAGTTGACCCATATTCTGCGTTCAGAATACAGCTCCAACCGAATACGCCATGGATCAAACAATCCAAGTATGTTGACGTATTCCCCGCAAACAGTTCTTTCAAACTCGCTGCAGGCGACTACTCCCCCGAAGACCAAAGCGCGGATTTTAACCACCAGTCATGCATGCTGCAATCCCAGATTACAAAAACCGTCCATACAAACTACTATTTACATGCCTCAAATGACCGTTTTAATGTGATTTAGCAGTGCGGCACACCCTGCCTCTACTTGATCTAATACCGCCTCAAACCCAGCAGCGCCGCCATAATAAGGATCTAACACCTCGCTTTGAGTGGGCGCTGGGGCAAAGGATAAAAATAATTTCACCCGCGACTGATATTCTGGCGGGCATTGCCGCTGTAAATCCCTTAAATGGCTATTATCCATCGCCAAAACCCAATCAAACTCCGCAAAATCACTTGGCTGCACGCTGCGAGCACGCAAAAAAGACAAATCAAAACCACGTTTTTTTGCATGGCTTTGTGCACGCCGATCTGGCGGCTCCCCAATGTGATAATCCTGCGTGCCGGCAGAATCCATTTCAATGGCATGACTTAGCCCCGCATCTTCCACCCATTGCCGCATAACCCCATCAGCAGTAGGGCTTCTACAGATGTTTCCGGTGCACACAAAAATCACCTTAACTTTTTTCATTAAAAATTAGCCAATTAAAATAAAAATACCGTTTTAAAAAAAATGATGACTGCCAATATAAGTTAACAACTTAGCACGCTCTATATGGCAGATATTTAGCCATATCAATGCGGCCCTGCACCGTCGGCATTCAAGATTAATTGATTGCTTTGGTGGCTTTTGCAAGAAAATATAGGCACCACCATCAAGCTGACACCACCAGTAATCAAGTCCGTCAGCAATACGAGCTTAACTTCTTAGTTTTAGACTTCATTACTCACCTGGCACTAATCATGCTCGTCATAAACCTAAAGAAAATCTCAAAACACGAATACATTTTTATCTAATAAATCAATACATTACACTTTAAATTATTTATTTATAGTGTTGTAGAAAAATTCAAAAAAACATCAATCACCATTTTATTCTGTAAATTTACGTCAGCTATAAGTAAATATTTACCTATATTCACCAGTAATCCACACAATACAATTGTAATTGTTAAATAAGAATTTATCGTTTTTTAACATAAATTTTGACAAGCATGACCTTTCCACATGAGAAATAACCCATAGAAACCCCCATTCGCTTTAAAGAAAATAAAAGACGACCTTAATCAGGTTTGCATTCTAGGACCTGCCCAATATACAGCCGTAAACAATGCCTTCGGCAATAACTACGCAATACACCTTATTAGTGCAATCGGCGGAAAATTAGAAATATCTTTCAGTCACTTCGATGCACCATCAGTACCTCCCCCACACATATTAATTTAGGGGCATTACTGAAAAGTAAAACGGCGCTCAAAGGCTCCGATAACTTTGATCATGGCGATTGCTTCAAAGACCCTAGGTTTCAAAAGCACTTAAGAAAATCTATCTATTTGTAGCTTCTTTATTTTTCCGCACCTTCTTTCTGGGTTTTCTCTATACGAAAGCCTGCCGATTAAACGCACAGATTGACTTAACTAAATTGTTGGCACGATGTCTTCTTTTACCCGCTCGCTATTACCGATTTCCTCCCGTCAGGCGCTGTTTTTTTGTTTGCTACTCGCCATGTTTGAACTACTGATTTACGTCGGCAGCGATATCGTAATGCCCGCCATGTTGTATGTGGTGGCAGACCTTAATGCACCCGTTAGCCACGTACCCATCGCCTTGAACGCTTATTTGCTAGGCGGTGTTGCCTTCCAATGGCTAATCGGCCCCTTGTCGGATCGTTTTGGCCGCCGCCCACTGTTATTGATTGGCGCAATTCTGTTTGCCGTGGCGTGCCTAATCACCCCCTTGGTGGGCGATATCTATGTATTTAATGTATTGCGCTTTATTCAGGGTATTGCACTGGGCTTTGTGGTGGTGGTGAGTTACCCCGCATTGCAAGAGTCTTTTGAGGAAACCGATGCGGTGCGGCTTATGGCGCTATTGGCCAATATCGCCTTGCTGTCGCCATTATTGGGCCCATTACTAGGCAGCATGCTACTAGAGCTTGTGACGTGGCGAACGCTGTTTGTTGGCGTGGGTGTGAGCGGCATCTTAGTCTTAATCGGGCTGTGGTTTTTTATGCCTGAAACCATCGGTGTTACGCGTACAGATGGCAGTCGGCTTGAGCCTGCACCGCTTAATCTGGCCAGCATTTTGGCAAGTTACCGTGAACTACTGGGCAATGCTCGCTTTATGCAAGGCAGCTTTGCGCTAGGGCTAATCAGCATCCCATTGATTGGCTGGATTGGCCTTGCACCTTTACTGCTGATGAATAATCTGGGGCTCAGTTCTATTGCCTACGGCCTGTGGCAATTGCCCATTTTTGCTGGTTTGATTGCCGGAAATCTAGCTTTAAATTATCTGGTTACCCGCTTTGAACTTGATGCACTGATCCGCTTATCGCTGTGGCCAATTTTTGGGGGCTTACTCTTTATGCTAGCAGCCACCTTGCTAACCGGCCACTTATTAGCGGTGGTGCTGGGCTTAACGATCTACGCCTTTGGCATGGGCATTTGCAACGCTACGCTTTATCGGCAAACCTTATTTGCCAGCGAGAGCAGCAAAGGCACCGTTGCCGCCATGTTGGGGATGATTTCTGTTGCCACTATCGGCCTAGGTAGTTCGGCACTTGCCCTGCTGGGTGCAGGCACCAGCTTGGCTGCTTTCGCCATTGCGGCCAGTATTGGTGCGGGTTTAGCGCTATGGCCACTGTGCTGCTTACTTAAGCGCTCCCCCATAACGACCACCGTTACGACTTGATTTTCACTGTCGCCCCCGCCTCTGTTTATTTATCTTGCTTAGGAGATCATTTGTGGCCTCACTCGTCCATGTCGATGCGCTGTGCGCCATCGAATCCCCCTATCGTAGCGATGCCGCTTGCGATCAGCTGTTTAACGCAGCAATGCGCGAGCTCACGGAATATCACTGCGATGAGTCGCCAGGCTACGCCCAATGGTTAGCATCCAATGGCTGGGATAAGGTGAGGCTAAAAAATGCGCACGACTGGTCGGGTTTGCCTCCCTTGTTTGCCAATTATTTCAAGCGCCGCTTGGTATTGAGCAAAGCAGGCGAAAAAGCGCTGGAGCTGACTTCATCGGGCACCAGCGGCCAAAAAAGCCGCATGCGCTACGACGAGCGCAGCCTAGGTGCGGCCCAAGCCATGGTAGACCGTATCTTCAAGCTATACGGCTGGAGCACCCCCGATACGCCTTGCAATTATTTATTGTTGAGTTACGAGCCTGCTGGCGCAATCACACTTGGC
Organism: Iodobacter sp. CM08; assembly: GCF_033446605.1. Taxonomy (NCBI): domain Bacteria; kingdom Pseudomonadati; phylum Pseudomonadota; class Betaproteobacteria; order Neisseriales; family Chitinibacteraceae; genus Iodobacter; species Iodobacter sp. CM08. Next base: position 13,628 of record NZ_JAWQUO010000063.1, read on the forward strand.
ACCGCCTATACCGACCAGTTTTTGTGCAAATACGCGCCAATCAACCGCGCGGTATATGCCTTGCGGCATAACGGCCACGGCAACGAGTTCGACCCGTTTGGGGTAATTAGGGCCTTACAGGAGTTTGCCGAAGAAGGCCTGCCGGTACGCATTTTTGGCTTCCCTGCATTTTTGTGGTTTGCGCTGGAGCGCATGCGGGAAATGGGTGTTGACGCCGACCGAAAACTGACCCACTACAGCTAGTTCTGCCGATCCAAAATTGACCCAGGTGCTTTACTTATTCTGCTTAACTCTTGAGCAGAGGATAAAAGGTGATCACCATGGAAA
>NZ_JAWQUO010000064.1:0-13820 GCF_033446605.1 Iodobacter sp. CM08
CCGTTTCAATCGTCGAGCAGACCTGTGCGCTCTGATTCCTCGATTACTCAAAGCCGTGATGCAGGCTAAACCTTGTCCAAGAGGGGTATTTCAAGCCTTAATTGAGCAAGAGACATAATCAGGAAAAAGATTGACACAAGTGCCTCAAATAAATCAATGAGATACGTTAATTCCCACTTTGAAATTTAGTTAAAAAGTTTGACACAAACTGCTAAAAATCAAACTACAGCATATTTTTGCAAAAAAAAAGTTTGACACAAAAATGGCTGTTTATTTATCAAAATTGGCCCAATTTAATGATTAAGAAAATTATTCATTGTTTGGACAGGCATCGTTGTGTCAAACACTTTTAGTTTGTGTCCAACTTTTTTATGTTGTGTCAGACTTTTTTATCTATCAACACTATCGACAATCGCGGCATTGAGCATTTCTTGCGTAACTTTCATTGCGTCCTTTTCCGTGTAGTTAGTCATCTGCAACATTGCAAAATTCACACGCTTTACAGCTAAAGCAATACGCGCACCCACAACTTCCACCGCCACAATCGCAGCAATCAAACAAATCATGGCATGTGCCTACACCGGAAAACTTTTTACTTCGATCCTGTTTGCGGTATTTATTTAGGCAGCTTTCTTCTTGGTACTTAGCTTCTTGGCTTTCGTTTGCGGGATTAACCATCCAGGCTTTTCCCAATTAGTTGTATTCAAACAAACAGCCAGCATCGACAGCAGCCATGACTTCCTCAATACCTGGCGCATTCCCATCCATTGCATAGCTTCGGGCATCGCTGGTAATTCGATCTGCTCTTGCTGGCACGTACTGCGGCAGAGCACCGTCCAAATCGTCAAGAGACATACGGCCATTATCCAAAGCTTCTTGCAAATCTGACTGCCACAGTTCGCAGGCCGCTTCTGCGCTATCCGCAATCGCCATCAAATTGCCTGCTTGGTTTGTCCAAGTGTTGATACCCATTATGATGATTCCCTTTTCCGGTTATGCGTTGCTGGCAGTCAAGTATTCATCCAAAACTTGACGGGCGGGGCTTGGGCGCAGTGATCGCTCCCGGCGCAGCGCGTGGGCAAGCTCCCATGCTTCATTTGTGAATGTGACCCAATACGTTGATGGTTTCGCAGCCTCCAGTAGCTTGGCGGGAATTCGGCCAAATTCAATAACGCCGCTAGTTTTGAAAAAGTGGGCCGATTCAAGATCCGCTTGATTCATTTTATTGCCGTCAAGGAACCCCCCAAAATCGACGATTCGTGTTTCCATATACAGTAGGATGCTTTTATCAGTTTTCGTTAAATCTTGAAATTTCATAATTTTTCCGGTTAATGAAACCAATCTTCAACATTCAACTTAGGCACGCGGCTGAATTCTCGAAGATTGTTGGTCACTAAAACACACCCGCTGGCGATGGCATGGCCTGCGATGGCCGTGTCGTTTTCGCCTATGGGCGTACCTGCGGCGGTAAGTTGCCGCTTTATCTCTACTGTTGCATCAACGGCTTGGCTATCCCACGGCAAAATGCCGTCGATACGCCGAATAAATTCATCCACCAATACAGCATGTTTGGGTGATGCCTTCTTACCAATTTGCCCATAGCGCATTTCGGCATACGTCACCGCAGAAATCACAATCCTGTTTTGCTGGTTCACTTCGAGTGCCAAGCGCCGTAAAACCGCCTCGGGTCGTTCGCGCATAATGAACGAACAAATACAGGTGTCCAGCATGAAGGTAATCACAATACAAACCTGCCTTCGTCGCCCACAACGGGGGCGCGGTCTTGCAGAAAATCATCATCAGCGTTCGGCAATTCAGCAAAAGAACCCCAACTTGGGCGCACTGGCCGCAGCGTGATTGAATCACCATTTCTGACAATTTCAAGCTCAGCAACGCCGTCATATTCCATATCTTTTGGAAAGCGAATCGCTTGATTTTTGCCGTTTTTAAAAATTGACACTGTACGCATATAGCCTCCGAATACATACCTATGCTTGACCTATGCAATCATACACCAAACATAGACCTATGCAAGACATATACACGCTTTTGTTGTCATCGTAATGCGTGCTTGTACATGGCGCGAAGTGTTTTTTTATCCACTTCAATATACGCAGCAATCACTTCGCAATCTTGATGTCCAAGCAAAATTGCTACTTGCTCTAGCGACAGCCCCGACTTAATCAGCGCAGTGCCAAATGATCGCCGCCCTGCGTGGCTGCTGGTTTTAATCCCCGCGTCACGGTACAGGTCACGAAAACGCGCTTCAAGCGCATCACACGCCCAATACTCCGCTTTACGTCCATCGGGCAGTGTTCGCCGTTTTTTTGTGAGCTGAAAGCCTCCGCCACGGTGAGTGAACAGCTAGGCCAAAGCACATCACGAATCTCTAAGCGGCCTGTTTCGCTAACCCTAAGCCCCGCACAGTGCGTTAGCAATACGGCAAGGCAATCGCGCTCTGGGTGGCGGCTGGTAGCAGTAACGCCGCCTGTGTGCTTCTTGTGTGAATAAACTCAAATCAGAATAGATGCTCAAGTCCTAGGAAAATCATAGGGTACTCAACACAATCAACAGACAAAGAAAAACCACCGCTGGAGTGATCCAGATCGGCGGTTTGGGTTAGTTAAAATTCCACTACTTATTGAGCGTTGGAGATTGGAAACCATATGGCTTATCTTTAAGAAGATAATCACCGTCTACCTTGATTCTTGCGATTGTGTCATGAGCATAAGCAACAGCATCATCTATCGTAAGCAAAAACTGTACTGGTCTATCATCCACAATTACCATATGACGGTGTACAGAAACCATACCCGTGCACCAGCTATGTTTGCCTATATTGCCAGATCGTCTTGGTTCGGACATCTCCGTGCTGAATAGCTCATGCGTAGCCGAGATGGCTGGATTGCGAAGTGCGGAAACAATGAAGGTCAGACAATCAAGTTTGGCTTGTTCATATTCAAATTTGACGTGTTGCTGTTCAAATTCATCCGCAAGTAGTTCACATGCGGCCCGATCAAGAGTTTGACCATTCTTCATTCGTTGAATCAGATTGTCATAATCGTGATTTAATCCTCTATCAAACAAGATCCGTGATGGGGCCTTGACATTGCTGTCATTGGCATCAAGCGCGAAATAACCCAAGCCTGCAACCTTGAGAGTATCGATTAGAATCTCCGTTCGTACAGGAAAAGCCAACTCGATAGTGATTTTATACACCCGCCATGAGTTGTCACACTCAATATATTTAGGAAAATTCCGTGGGGAACCCTTCAAAACACCTTGATCAACGAGTTGTTGAGCGATCTCAGCGTGTGCGGCTTCGGTTTGATCATCCATGTCAACGCCAGCGGCAAGAGCTGCGGCAGAGATGTCATCAAGATCGAGGTCATCGAATAGCTCTTCTGCCATCACTGAGAGCGGCTTCACTTGCGAATCGAGGACTCGAATAGCGTGCCGTTTGAGCACCAAAAGTACATCATCTTCGGTTACCTCAAAGTCCATTGCGAACACATTGCCTGCCAATTTCCTAGTTTCTGGCAAGTTTGACATTTCAATAATAACTGACATATTTTAACCTTCGGACTTATCCGGCAATACCCTTGAAGGGTTTAGTTATGTGGTCTAGCCACACATCAATGATGAGCTATTTTGTCCCATTTGTCAAATAATGAATTGGCAATAAACCATTCACTGAGTCATAAAAAAACCGCCCTAAAACATCGTTCAAGGGCGGAGGGGGTTCAACTTATCTTACTTTGTTAGCGGCATTTGCTTGATTTGCCTTTGAGTAGGCCACGTGAATCGCTGGAGTAAATTGTTTTGCTGCCCGAGAAGTATTCATTAACGACAGCATGAGCTCAATATTTTGTCGTGTCTGATAATTTTTGGACATTAAATAATTTTTCATCCCTTGAATTCTTGCTATTTCGATCCAAATCGCACGGGGGTGCGCGTTTAAGAGCTGAATCCAATAATTGGTATCCCCATTACGCCGTGACGACTCAGTCATTAGCATCACCTGTTCTGATGCACCGGCATAGTCATTGTATGGCGGCATTGGAGGCGTACCATAAATTGGATCATTCCCAAACAGGCCTACTTGACGACTGGCCTTATCCAACTCGACCCCAGGTGTGCTGTAAACGCTGGTTTCGGTTTGTGGAGAAACTGCACCTGATGTTGGCTGAGACCCGGCTGCATCAGCCTGCTTACCTAAGTCCTGAGCTGTTTTAGCCTTTTCTTCACTTAAACCTTCAGTGTTTTTGGCCACAGCTTCCGCTGATGTAGCTCGCCCTACTTTAAAATAACTTGCATCGCGTCGAGCAGGGAATTGTTTTGCTTCCGCAGCAGTCAACCGTGGATCAACGGAGTCTGCTCCTTGTGCAGGCAATGGTATATTGCAAAAATATCGCCTTGGATCGTCAGATACGTTCTGCTGCAGGGTATTAAATGCAGCAGCTTGAGATTTATTCATGATCAAGCCACTTACCCCAATAGGCGGCTCTCCACCAGGAAAGTTAACCTTCGCATTTGCGGTATATGTGGCCATGCTACCGCTGTACACCTTCCAGTTTTCACTTGCCGCCTGGTTAGCGGCCTGCGAGCGAATATAATTAATATGCAGATGCTTAGCATACTGCCCTGCCACTTTACCTGTTGTTCCTTCCGTTCCCACTAAATACCCCGTATTCGCGGGGACTTCATGATTACGCCCCCCCTGCTTTCCAGAGTCTGAAGTGCCAATATCAAACGCTTTTTGCAATGCTGGTGCAATCGTATTCATATGGTTGTATGTGTATACATCGCCATTGGGCCGCTTGATCGCCACCCTTGACCCCAACCCACCACTCGATGACCCCATCCACCCAGCAAACACAACTTTGTTATTGTCTTCACCTACATATAGCGAATCTGCTGTAGTCCCCCCATTGGTTAAATCTAAACCAAAGTGGATTTTAAGCTGTCCTGGTCCATGTGTTTTCCATACACTTGGATCACTATAAAATTGAGTTGCGCTTTTGTAGAGGCGATAAACGTTATACGCAGATTGCACTTTCCCTGCGTTTGACGTGCCATAAGGCGAACTGAGGCACGTTGTGCCCGCCTGAATGGTCGAAGTAAACGCGAGAAAAACAAAGACGGATATTCGCTTTAAATTAAGCCGATCTGGCTGAGTGTAAACCATGGCTATTTAACCTTTGCGGCGACTGCTTGCTGTGCTAACTGACGACCCGCTTTGTCCGCAGCATCTTGCATGTCACTGGCTTCAGACGACGACATCGCAGCAAGTGATGTTTCCATACGCTGCAGTTGCTCGTACTGCATATAGCGCATTTGCAATTCCAGAGCCGCCATTTTTGCATACTGAACCAACAACCCGCGTGGCTCACCACTATGAACATAAACTTTGAACTGTTTATAGCCATCACCACCAATGAACTGGCCCACCCGGTTGTCCAACTGTTTCATAGGGCCATCAGGAGATGACCAGGCCTTAATCGTCGCGACACTATGCAATGCAGGAGAGGCTAACGCGTCTCGTTGCCGCTTCGCTTCCATATATGCCATCGCGTCCGCAGTTTTAGCAATATCTTTGGGGGGAGTTGCATTTGGAACCCCTGCGAAATAGTTAATATATTGTATGGCTGCAGCATTATCTGCAGAGCCATATTGGTCAAAAATAGCAGATGGATTGGTGTCGCGCCCTTCGCTTCCCGGACGTGGAGTGCAATATCCTTTGGCCGCGAGTTCAGGGCGACAATAGACTTCTGACCGGGCGGTTGCCCAAGCGCTGGTCGTCGCCGCAGGATTAGCGTACTTCCCTGGTGCTGCAGCAACAGCTTGATGTTGAATGGCTTTGACTTCGTCGTTAGCATTGCCTATTGATTCATTAATGTCGCGTTGCCGTTTTAACTGCTCGCAAGGATCGTGACCCTGGCCAAGCGGGCCATAGTCACGCAAAGTTTGATAGGTGCCTTTTGATACCGCAAGATCACGATCAACCTGAGCAAGGGTTTCCATTAGCTTTTCATTGCCGTTGGATCTTTTTTCAGACGCCAGCTCAACCTGCTTCGTAACAATCTTTAACGAAGATGTCATGCTTTGCATCAAATTACGCCACTGAAAATTTAAGTCGACAAAACCTTTCGACATAACGGCTTTCTGACTGGCGTAAATTTCTTGCTGCGCCATCTGCCAAACTGCGGTCTGGACGGGTAAGCAGCCACACGCGGCGTATGCTGGTGTAGATACAGCAACGCTCCCTACTCCGCCCAGCACCACCATTCCAGCAGCAACAGAAAGGCTAATGATGGTTTTTCTAACTGTTGCGCTATGACTTGATCGTTTCATTTTTTGTAAACTCACTTAATGTGATTGGCGGCACTTTGCCCTGCCAATCGTGATTCTGCAGCGCGAATTTGATCACTTTGTTTTTTAGTGGCCATCTTGCTGAGCGCAGCAATATTTCCTTCCATCCCCAGCCCTTGAATCAGGCTCAGCTGGGCATCTTTCAAAATTAAAGCTTGGATCTGAATCAGATCACGCAGAACGCCGACATCTTCTTGAACCGTTAAACTTTTCTGCCATGCCAGACCACGTGGATTACTTCCAAAATATTGTTCTCCACGCTCACGCAATAACGGAACAATGGATTCATTTTCTTCGTTAATGCGCGTCAGTGAATGTGCGGCCATCCCAACAAAAACGTCTTTTTCCGCTTTAACTTGGGTGTACCCGTCAAGGGAGGATTTAGGAAGACCACTTGGCGGCAAGGGATCAGGCAAACCTAAAATGTTCTGGATGTAGGCTTTCTTCGCAGCCTTTTCATCAGCGGATGGATTGCTCTTAGCGGAAAGCAAAAAACTCGGGTTCATATCTGCACCCGCCAGATTCGAATTGACCATTGAACAAATGCCCGCATTTTGTTCATCTTGTGTGCAGTATTTTGACCGATGTTCTTGATCACGACTGCTAAGTACGGCTGTTCGATCTGCAAATTTGCCATAGTCATAAGTGCCCACTGTTTGAGCAATGTTTACTCGGGCAGTTTGTTCTGCACTGTGCAGCGTTTTATCGCGGTTGTAAGAACCGCACGGATCATAGCCCTGAGATAATTGCTTCATCACAATGTCGCTCGACATTTGCTCGAGCTCTAATTGTTTTTGTGTTTCAGCATAGGTCTTAGTAATTTCAGTGCCGGTTTGAATTTCTTTTTCAGAGACTGCATTGATTTGTTTTGCCAGCGTCGTGAACGCTGATAAAACTAACATTCTGGTTTGCTCTCCAGTGGCATACAAATTGACGTAACCGCTAGTAAAGTCGGCCAGGGTCGCTTGTGAATATGCCCCGAATGCTTCCGAAACGGTATATTCCTCTACCCCCCCACACGCGGCATAAACTACAGCTGCAGGTGTAGAAACAATGCCAAACAAAATGAGCAACGATGTAATCTTTGATTTTCTCACTTTCTAACTCCCACTTACTTATTGTTGTATGAGCCCATTGGGCCTGTTCGTTGGCCAGTAGTGCGGGCTTCTACTGCACGCATTAATGAATACCGGGCAGCACCACGCATTAATTCAGCCTGCCGATGTGCGTAAATTGCGCCCCGGCAGCTTGCTGTATCGCAGGTAATGGCTTTTAGATCTCGGTTCGGGAGCGGTTTAACTGGTGCCAAACGCGATATAAAAGCCGTTGCCGCAATTTGTTGGTCAAACGAATATGTTTCAGTGGCCATTAATACAGAGGCGTCTGTGTCAGCCCCCTGCAAACCATTAGGCTGCAAAGTGCATACACCTGCCAGGGCTTCGTTTTGAGTACAAAATCGCTGATCATGGAGTGTTCTAATTTGTAATGCGGCTGACGTTTTTGCATTTAAACGAGTGAGAACATTGCGGCCCAAAATGGTGAAGGTCGCTTGCTCTCCCGTTACAGACGAGGTTTTATATACGTTGGTGCTCCACTCATTGGTCCCTGTCTTAGCTTCTTTTTCTGCATTATCCAGGCTGCGCTCAATCGTGTTCACTGAACACATAAATGGGCTTTGCCCCATCGCATTGCCATTAGCATCAATAGGAAAATACTTCTGAGCTACACCTACAGTCCGGACGGCCAAACGAAGTTCTTTATTTGCATTCGCTTTAATTTCGTACATAGCCGCAGTCTCTTCAATTAACTTATCAGTCGAAGCCCCCACCTGCTTTGTTGCTAATTTCAATGCACACAGCGTGCCATCCAGTGCACTACTCCAGTCAATAGCCACAGTACCGCATCCCACCGCATGTGCCGGGCTCCCAATAAGCAGGCCTGCCAGTATTAAAGGCAGGCACCCAACTGAAATTTTTAATGACATTTAGGACCGTCCTCCGGGGACTTTCACCATGCTGTTGATCGCGCCCTGACACGCCGTGGTATCAACAGCGTTTTGAACATTATTATTTGAGTTCGCAATTTGTTGAGTTGCATTAGCTAATTTTGATTCTTCAGATGCAATCGTTTGATTCAAGCTCGTGCACTGCTGTGCATTACGCTGTTCCATATAAACGCTACAATTATTGTTTGAATTATTGTTTGAGTTTTGATTGCATTTATTTACTTCAACCATTTGGCATGCCCAGTTACGCTGGTAGTAGTACCCATCTGTGCAAGACAAAGATTTGCTATCAATACATCCTGCGCCGAACAGAGCAATCAGGGAGAAGGCCTTATTGGCGCTTTGAGATCCGATATTTGAAATGTTCGACCCTGTTGTAGCCGTATTTGAGCAAAACTGCGAGGGGCGCTGTGAGACCTGCTGAGAGTATGTTTTAGCCTGTGCCAGGGTTGCATCAAATTTCCCTACAACCTGGTTCTGTGCTGCTTGTGCCTTCCATTGGGAGGCTCGGTTCGCCAATCCCGAAGTTAAATCATTAGTCGCTGAAGTCATCGCGCCTTTGACCATCCCCTGAGCAGCACCATCTACGTCGAATACTCCATTTCCACTGCTGGCCATCTTGTTGTATTTTTCAATGACGCCGTTCAAGCTAGAACTGGCCAGATCACATGCCTGCTTATAAGCAGCATCTCGCATCGTCCGTAGAATGGTATCCAGGGCCATGTTTAACCCCAAATCATCAGGCATACCCAATGACAGATCCAGAACCGATGTGCGCATTAACTTCAAACATTGGTTCCCCCCGCCCAAATCAAAATATTTTGAGGTGTTGGTATTCATTGACTCATAAAGCAACTTCACACTAAATTCCTGGTTTGCTTTAATTGCATCCTTCATCCCATCATCGTGGTAAGGCCCCACGGCACACGTATTTGATGTTGTTGGGACAGTGCTCGAATAAGCGATGCTACCGGCAAAGAGCGTGGCTGCAGTCATTGCACCCAGCAAGAGGGGCAAAGGCTCACTAAGGTGCTTAGTAAAGTCATTTAGTTTCATATCACCACTTCGCTGAAGGCACAGTGCTTTGCTGTGTGGGTTGGGATACAGGCGCGTTTGTCACACCTTGTGGTGCTGACATACCATTACTTCCATTACTTGTACTTGGTAACGTTGAAGTTGATTGCGTGCCCGCTGTTTTTGGCGTCAATGGAATAGGTAAAGGCGGCAAAGTAACAATAGGAATAGGCGAAGTTACATCTTTCACCTGTGAATGCCATTGAGAAGCTTGGTCGGCCACCGCAGCAGTCCCTTCTTTTTTGGCTGAATCAACGGCATAGGTCAGTGCTGAGCTCCAAATATTGCTTGGATCAAGCGTATTCATGAGCCCAATAACATTGTTGTAACGCCCGAGTACATCATTAATACTGCTCGATGCTAAATCACAAGCTGCTTGCTGTACTTGGCGAATGAGCTGATCTGCTAAATTGGCCAGCATATCCGCCCAACCGGTCATATCAAAAATTGCGATGCTCAAATCAATTTTGATCATCTTAATCGTCTTCAGACAATCATTATTGAGCTGAAACGTTTTGGAAGGATCATATGACCCAATTCCAATTGTTTGCTGAACGGTTTTTGTTTTAATTGCTTCTGCAATCGCTGATGCCAACTCATCACAGCCAGCAGGCACTGCCCCGGTATAGTTGGGAGGCTGAATACTAATTGCTCCGGACGGAATATCGTCGCTACCGACAGCTAAGACAGGAAGCGCCAACAGACATGCTGAAAGTAACGCCCCTGCTACAGCACCGCTGACTACCGATATTTTTTTTGTATCACGTGGATCAAATTTCATTTCATCATCCCAGCATCGCCTTAACGTGCTCGATATTAAACATTTTGGCGGCCAGATCTTCAGCCAACAAAACACTTACTCGCTCAATTACAATTTTTGCATAAATGTTGCCGCCTCCAGCCGCTTGCATATCTGTAGCAACTGTCATTACCATCTTCATAAAATCGGGACAGTGCAGCTTTACAATGCCAAACAATGCAAACATTCGCGTCACACTCATGGAGGCCAGCAAACAAATAAGCTCTTCGGTGTGCGCTGCTTTAACAAATGACCTTTTACCCGCTAATTGCCCGAGCTCTAACATCGTTGCAACCATGTCCGGTGTAATCTTTCCATCCCTATCGATAACCCACGTTTCAACTGACGTCATACCAGCTAGAATTGTTGACAAAGAGCCACTGGCATCAATTTGAAGCAAAACATTTTCAACACCACTGTCTGTTTCGATACTTTCCATTCTCACTCTCGCTATAGACGGCGCATAATCCCCTGATTATTTACTATTTCCCGATGCTTTAGTACCTGGAGAAATGCAAAATGCCCATTAGAATCACAGGACAGCCAGAAATTGCATCCAAACGACATGCAATTGTGTTATCGCGATCAATTCTCGATGCACTGCAAACAGTTCATTCGACCGAAGAGAGTTCCAATCGTATTTCAGAGGTCTTGGAGAAAATGACAACAGTAAAGAAAATAGACAATGGCGATGACGCATTTCATGAATAAATGCCATCAGAAATTGTAACACGTAAAAAAAGCCACTTCATAAAATGCGAACTGCCCCCCCCCCCCCACAAGCGAGCCACTCGCATTACTGAGGTATCATTACAATATGAATGAGCATCACGGATGTAAGTTTTCAAAAGAAAAGGAATTTTGATGGGTATGAGTGGTGCTGAACTAAAAACATTACGCGAATCAATCGGGCTCCCGGCTCGCTGGATTGCGGATATGACAAATATGGATTTACGGACTGTCCAATATTGGGAAGTTGATAAGTTCCCAATACCAGAGATTGTTGAAAATTTGCTAATTGAGCTTGTAGATGCCATTGAGAACAAGGCCATTCTCATGGCAAAAAATATTATTGCAAATCGAGATCCATCAGCGCCATCGTGTAAATTAATCAGATATAAATCCGAAACTGCGCTGTGGTTGACAGATCACGACTTGGGGGTACGAAAAATTCCCGTTAATTGCTACGCCATTATGTTGGCAAGAGTTCGATGCATTTTAAGAAACAACGGTATTAACGTCACCATCCAATATGACGTGTAATGTTTTTAAAGGCTTGTTGCTAGGAAGACCCACCTCTTCCACGATCAAAGATCGAAGATCAAAGGGCTCACCTGAGAAAAATACGCCCATACGGGCGTATTTCCACTATGTGGACTTGTCTCACAGCCTCGATAAGTTGTTAATCTGTTAGTTCTATGTTCAACCTAAGCTCGTACCCGGGCCGATCAACAAACCGCTCAGCCCCTCCTCTCACGTAATCAAATACATTTTCAGTAGCAATCCATGAACGATTTTCCAGCTCGCAAGCAAAAGGCGTCGTCATTGATCCACCAAATGGATCTGCAACCGTCTGTTCAACATCAGTCAAAAATCGAACCAGCTTCCTAGCTAACTTAAGAGGCATTGTTGCCCCATGAGGCACAAGTCCCATTTCCTTTGCTCTCTTCTTATAAGCCCTTTGGCTGGCACAATGATTTGAAACATGAAATACATTACGAGGTATACGTCCCACTGTAGGCTGCCCATATGAACCATGCCGAATGTGGTAAGCGCCATCACCATGAATGGCCACACGTTGCTCACCACCTCTTTCAATAAGTTTCTTATGAGCTTCTGTATGTGGCTCCAATACACGGCGATTGTCCGCTATGCAGGCATTAGGATCATTGCAAAACCAAAGACAAAATTCATACCCCTCATTGAGTTGCATGCGTTGTTTGCTGGCCCACTGAATAGGACCTGGCGGCTTATTGGACTCCCAAACAATGCGATTCATTAAATAGAGGCCCAAACGCTTCCGTAATGCAATTGTGAGCTCTTCAATGTATGTCGACTTGGCCGGAGAGCCTTGCTCAAACACATCACCTAGGGATAGAACAACATTCCCTCCTTTCACCAAATTCCGCACGAGAGGCTCAATTGATTGGCAAATAAAGTCAAGGTACTCTTCAATAGGTGGATTGCCATAAGCGCGGGGCTGGCTCAATGGATAAGGTGGCGATGTTAGAACCAGAAAAATAGGCTCATCCCATTTGCTGAAAACACTGGTGCAATTACTCCAGATTGCCATTCCGAGGTCAGTACGAAAACCAAGAACACTAATCCCATCTCTAATCTTAAGTAGCTTTGATTTACCTGCTTGCGTCAGTTCCCATACTCCACGCATTCCTTCGACCCGCTCAATAATTCCCAACTGACGGAGCGTTTGCTGACGCCACCGTATTTGGCGCTTCAAAATGCTTCTTTCTTTGCCTGCCTGTCCTACTGGTGTTTTTCTATTTAAGTTTGAGGCTTCAATACCTGCACGGCCAACAGCAATTCGATACAACTCTTTATTCGTCAACCGGCCCGAAATAGGTTGAGCATACGCCCCGGCGACATGCTCAAATAAATCAATTTGATTCGCTAATTGTTGTTGTGAGGTAGATAAAACCATGGTATTTCCATTGCTTTGAGTTGATGCTTAATACTAGCGCATTATGCGCTACCACGCAAGTGCGCGCCATGTTGCTTAAAGACAAGGGATGAGCAATTAAAAAAACCACATCCTTAGATGTGGTTTTTTATAAAATAGCTTAGGTATTGGGCCTTTTTAATTCGCGCCGATCATTGCTTCCCGATTCCCTTGCACCGCCATTCTCACCTGCAGCCAGCTTTCCTCGGTTAATTATTCAACACCATCAGCGGCCAGCGATTCAACAAAGCCTTCGATACGGACTTGTAAATCTTCTAAATTTTCGAGTGTTTTTTCAGGGCTTACGCTTGTGTCTGCAAAAACATCTATTTCACCATCGTTCATCGTTAATTAATTCGTAAGCGCCTAGCCCTCCCATCTAAACGCCCTTTCCTTTTTTCGTCATGCTGAGGTTTTTATCAAGCAGGAGGATTTATGGGGGATTTGCAGACGCGGCGCGGGGAGTGGCTACTGCGTGTGGCTCAGTGGCGGGAGAGTGGCTTGTCGCAAAGTGCTTTTTGTCGATTGCACCACCTCAAACTGGCGACGTTTGGCTATTGGATTGCGCGCAGCAATAAATCTACCAGCACGGCTCAAGAACAACCGCTGACGCTGGTCGCCGCACAATGGCCTAAAAGCCCCGTGATGGTGCTTACCCACTCTCATTGTCGACTAGAGCTACCCGCCAATATCGCCCCAGAATGGCTGGCACAGCTGATCAGAGGGCTGGCCTAATGCAGCTTCCTGCCTCCTTACTCTTGGTGATCGAGCCGGTCGATATGCGTTTGGGGATCGATGGTTTGTCGAGCAAAATACAGCTCGCGTTGCAACAAAGCCCTTGCGATGGCGCTGCCTATGCCTTTCGAAATCGGGCCAGTAATCGCATCAAACTA
>NZ_JAWQUO010000065.1:0-13459 GCF_033446605.1 Iodobacter sp. CM08
CCTGTGTGAAAGTAGGTCATCGCCAGACACCCCTTACTGAGCGAATCAAAGATTCGCACGTTAAAGTAGTAAAGACGTAGTAAACAGAACCCCCGTACTCGAAAGAGGCGGGGGTTTTGCTTTGCGCGGGAGAAATATGTAGAAATGTGATGCAGAGCCGCTAAGCCGACCTAGGATTAAAATATTGTGTGTTCGAGTTGCTAATCCAAGCTATAAATTTCTAAATTACAGACCCTTACGTTTGTATTTCTAATTAGCGCTGTGAATGATCTTTAGTAGCGTACACTTCTTAAATAATACGCTACCTTGGCGTTAGGATGATGTATGAGCGCTGGAAAAGTAACGAAGAAAGCCAAAACTCAAGTTTTGGAATATAAGCCCAGCCTTGTTGTTCCGCTAGTTACTCCCCCTGCTGTTTTTTGCCGGGAGATTGATGCTTCTTTGGCTGCAGAACGTGCTTTACAAGCTAAAAAGCAGGTTCGTGATAAGGGCGCTGAGCTATTAGAGAACTTAAATGCAATGTCGCTGCAAGAAACACAGCAGCTGTTGCATGAACTACGCGTGCATCAAATTGAATTAGAAATGCAGAATGAAGAATTGCGCCGAACACAGATTGATTTAGATGCGGCACATAAACGGTACTTTGATCTTTATGATTTGGCACCTGTAGGCTACTGCACGATTAGTGCAGAGGGGAGAATCCTGCAAGCCAACCTCACGGCAGCCACGCTATTGGGGAGCAACCGCAGAGCCTTGGTGAATCGGCCATTTAGCCAATTTATTGCGAAAGCAGATCAAGATATTTTTTACTTTTTAGGTAAACAGCTGCTAGAAACGCGTGAAGCGCAGATTGGCGAGTTGCGTATGGTAAAAAGCAGTGGCTTGCAATTTTGGGCGCATTTGGTTGCTTCTGCTACGTCAGATCAAGAGGGGAGCCCTGATCTGCGTATCGTGCTCAGTGATATTACCGAACGTAAGCAGGCCGAAGAAGCTCAACTAAAAGAAGGAAGTTTGCAGAGAGCAATCTTTAATAGTGCTAATTTTTCGAGTATTGCTACTGATGCAAGGGGCGTGATTCAGATTTTTAATGTGGGCGCAGAATGTATGCTGGGCTATACCGCCGAAGAGGTGATGAACAAAATTACTCCTGCTGATATTTCTGATCCACAAGAAATGATTGAGCGGGCCAAGGCATTAAGTATTGAACTTGCTACGCCTATTTCTCCAGGCTTTGAGGCGTTGGTATTTAAGGCTTCCCGTGGGATTGAAGACATTTACGAGCTCACGTATATACGCAAAGATGGTAGCCGTTTCCCTGCGGCGGTATCGGTTACGGCCTTGCGGGATGTGAAGGAAATGATTATTGGCTATCTTTTGATAGGCACGGATAATACCGCCAGAAAATTAGTAGAGGCGGAGCGGGCGTTGTTGGATCAGGCCTTACAGCTTAAAAATACCGAATTAGAGCGCGCTACCGCCGTGGCTGAAAAAGCCAATTTAGCCAAATCAGATTTTCTCTCCAGCATGAGTCACGAATTACGTACGCCGCTTAATGCCATTCTTGGCTTTGCCCAACTTTTGGAGTCTGGCTCGCCCGAGCCAACCCCTTCCCAAACGCGCAGTATTGATCAAATATTGAAAGCAGGTTGGTATTTGCTGGAGCTAATTAACGAAATTCTTGATCTGGCCTTGATCGAGTCTGGCAAATTGTCGCTCTCAATGGAGCCCATTTTGCTGACCGATGTGATGCGTGAATGCGAAACGATGATCGAGCCGCAAGCCAAAGGCCGTGACATTAGCGTGGTTTTTCCATCTGCAAATTTGCCTTACTTTGTATATGCAGATCAGACAAGGCTTAAGCAAGTGTTGATTAATCTGCTTTCTAACGCAATTAAATACAATAAAGAAGGTGGCTCGGTGGCGGTTGAATGCACTTTAAGCTTGCCTAATTCTATTCGTATTAGTGTACGGGATACCGGTGCGGGGCTAACTCCTGAGCAGTTGTCACAGCTGTTTCAGTCGTTTAATCGTTTGGGGCAAGAAGCAAATGTAGAGGGGACGGGTATTGGTTTAATCGTGAGTAAGCGCTTGGTTGAGTTAATGGGCGGTGTAATTGGTGTGGAAAGTCATTTTGGTGAGGGGAGCACTTTCTGGCTTGAGTTAAATTTGGCTAGCGAACCGCTGCTGATTGCTCCGATGGCAGAGCCCACGATTGTTGTGCCGCCTTCTTTGCAGGGCGCGTCGTATACCATGCTTTATGTTGAGGATAATCCGGCGAATCTAATGTTGGTGGAAAGCTTGATTATGCGCAGGCCTGATATTCACTTGCTGAGTGCGCGAGATGGCAAGCGTGGTATTGAAATTGCTCGTACTTCTCTACCAGATATTATTCTGATGGATATTAATTTGCCAGGAATCAGCGGAGTCGATGCATTACAAATTTTAGCGCAAGATCCAAATACCAAGCATATCCCAGTGGTGGCGATCAGCGCCAATGCTGTGGTTCGTGATATTGAAAAAGGTTTAGCTGCGGGGTTTTTCCGCTATCTGACTAAACCTATTAAGGTCCAAGAATTTATGGATACTTTAGATTTCACACTGGCTTTTGTGAAAACTGAAGCGAATCGGATCAATAAAAAGGAAAAATCATCATGATCCATTATTCCGAGATCCTTAACGCCAGCATTCTGATTGTTGATGATCAAGAGAGTAACGTCAGCTTGTTTGAGCAATTATTGGGTGAAGCTGGCTATACCTGCGTTACTTCAACAATGGACCCGACCAAGGTCTGTGAGTTACATCGAAATAACCGTTATGACTTAATTTTGCTTGATTTGCAGATGCCCGTGATGGATGGTTTTCAAGTGATGGAATGCTTGAAAACCAATGTGGACGACGCTTATTTGCCGGTACTGGTGATTACTGCGCAGCCGGGTCATAAGCTGCGTGCTTTACAAACAGGTGCCAAAGATTTTATCAGCAAGCCTTTTGATTTGGTTGAAGTTAAAACACGAATCCATAACTTGCTGGAAGTACGGCTCTTATATAAAAAACTTGAGAGCTATAGCAAGGAGCTGGAGGCCTCGGTAGCAGAGCGAACCGCCGAATTACGCGAAAGTGAAGCACGGTATCGCAGCCTAACCGAGCTTGCCTCTGACTGGTATTGGGAGCAGGACGAGCAAATGAACTTTACCAAAGTATCTGGCCCTGTCTTAGAAATGCTGGGGATTCGAGTGGATGCTCTGGCTGGCGACGTAGAAGAGGTGATTGAAGAGGGCTGGAATGAAGATGAGCGCAAACAATTGCAGGCCACCATCAATGCGCGGCAGCCTTTTTTAGATTTTATTTTTAGTCGTACTCACCCCGATGGCTCGGCACAAAAATTTCAAGTGAGTGGGGAGCCCATGTTTGATCGCTCCTGCCGCTTTATTGGCTACCGAGGTATCGGTGTAGAGCTGACTTCTAAGTGAAAAAAACTTCTTTCGATGGTTCCCCATGCCTGTAATTCATAGCCCTCAACAAAACCACCTGCTTGCTGCCTTACCGGCTAGCGAGCTTGAACTTCTGGCTACGCACTTGGAGTTAGTCCCACTGCGTCTTGGTGACATGCTCTACGAGCCGGATGAGCAATTACGCTATGCTTATTTTCCAACTTCCTCGATTGTATCGCTGCATTATGTAATGGAGTCGGGCGCTTCAGCAGAAACAGCCGGCGTAGGGAATGAAGGCGTGGTGGGGGTGTCCTTATTTATGGGAGGGGATACCACGCCTAGCTCAGCTGTGGTGCAAACGGCGGGTTATGCTTATCGGCTACCGCGTCAGATTTTAAAAGAAGAATTTAATCGTGGGGCGGCTTTGCAGAGTTTATTGCTACGCTATACCCAAGCGCTACTTACACAAATGGCCCAAACCGCAGTGTGCAATCGGCATCATTCAGTAGAGCAGCAACTCTGCCGTTGGCTATTACTCACTTTAGATCGCCTCACTGGCAATGAGTTGATTATGACTCAGGAACTGGTGGCCAATATGCTGGGTGTGCGGCGCGTGGGCGTGACAGAGGCGGCTGGAAACTTGCAACGGGCGGGTTATATCAGCTATCGCCGTGGGCATATTGCGGTATTAGATCGCTTGGGGCTAGAGCAACACGCTTGTGAGTGCTATGCGGTTGTAAAAAAAGAATTAAGCCGGCTTTTATCCGAGGTGTCTTGCCATTAAAAATAGCGCTTAAATATTTGTCATAATGCTTGAATAGCTGCTTATATCAGCTTCATAGCACTGGCACGCTACCATTTGTAGGCCTTTTCGATCGAGTATGGTGATATCGCCACGGCTATAGCGAATCAGCTTGTGATTTTGCAAAGCGGAAGCCGCCGTGGTGATGCCTACACGGCGCACGCCCAGCATATAGGCTAGAAATTTTTGTGTAATATGAAAAGTATCTGAATGTGCCCGATCTTGCGTCATGAGTAGCCAGCGGGCCAATCGTGCTTCAATCACATGAAAACGAGCGCACGTTGAGGTTTGCGCTAGCTGCTTGATGATCACATAGAGGTAGCGTTGCAGAATATATTGCAGCGCTTTGCTTTGTTGAAGCTCTTCGCAAAACGCCTTGGCCGTCATGCGCAGCACTGCTCCTCTACCCTGCACTAAGGCATGCAGTGGTGAGGTCTTCACTCCTAGTGCTAGTGAGGCCCCGAGCATACCTTCATTACCGATTAACCCTACTTCTAATGTGGGGTATCCATCCATTGATGCTAATAAAGAAATAAAACTTTCTAGCGGAAAATAAACATACTGGATGCACGCGCCAGGCTCAGAAAGTACGTCAGAAAACTTCAGTTCAAGCGCTTCGCAGCGTGCTAAAAAGCGCTCTTGATCTTGGCTTGGTAATGCGGCTAGCAAACGATTGTTGCTAAGTGCATACAGGGTAGTTGGCATGAATCAATCTCTCCCTAATGCTTAAAAAATAGCAAGACAGAAGCCAGCAAGCATTCTGGCATTGTTATATTCAAGTAGAGCAAAATATGAGCTTTTTTTTGCTTCATATTTCCCCCGTTGATCCCCCGCTATTTTTATATATAGGGCAGCCTTGTTTGAAGCGTCGCCGTCTCTGGCCGTTCTTGAGAGATATATTGTGCAGAGAAATAACAGGATTGTCTGAGCGTTAACGAACAGAGTGGGTATTTACTCGGTGCTGGTGTCATAATTCTTGTAACAGCTTTCTAATCATGACAAATAATTGCGCTATGTGCGTCAGCGTACCGATCAAGTAAAAAAATCAGCTTATAACAGGGGCATGTGGGGAAAAACCCACTCACCGTTTAGAGAGGAACATCATGCCTACAAAATCAAAACAATGGCTCAAGCTCTTGGGCATTAGCGCTGTTGTACTTATGGCCGGTTGCAGCAGTATGAAAACACCTGCTACTGCCAATGTCGCCGTATCGGATGCTGCCGTTGAAAATGCAGCTGGTGCGGGCGGGGCTAAATATGCGCCAGTAGAAATGAATTTGGCGCGGGAAAAAATGCTGCAAGCACATAAGGCAATGGCCGCTAAGGATTATAAGCTCGCTGCCGAGCTAGCTAATCAGGCTGAATCGGATGCCAAACTAGCACAAAGCAAAGCAAATTCGGGCAAGGCAGAGGTGGCAGAGAAAGCATTGCAGGACGATATCCGTGTGATGCGTGAAGAATTAAGCCGCGCTAATAAATAGTCAGTTCATCTTGCCCTGTTGATTGTATTTTGCCGTGTGGATGTTTTGCATGGCTTTGAGGATTTTATTGTGAATAAAAAAACAGTTACGCCTATCTTGTTGGCGATTGCCGTGTTGATTGCTGCTTGTGGAACCGCGCCGACCAGTACAGGTTTATTAGATCAAACACGGATGGATTACGTGGCAATACAAAATGATCCGGCAGTATCAACTTATGCCTCTTTAGAAATGAAGCAGGCAGGGGATGCTTTAAATAAAGCCAATGAAGCAGTGACCAATAAAGGCAGCGAGAAAGAAATTGATAATCTAGCCTATGTGGCCAAGCAAAAAATTGCACTAACACAGGAAGTGGCCAAGCAAAAAGCCAGCGAGGCGGGAATTGTAAATAACGCTAAAACGCGCGATCAAGCTCGGCTAGAGCAGCGCACCAATGAAGCTGATCAGGCAAAAGTGGAAACGAAAAATGCTAAAGTGGAAGTGACAAATGCTAAAGCACAGACCGCACAGCTTGAGCAACAACTAGCAGACTTAAAAGCAAAAAAAACCGAGCGTGGGATGGTGATTACTTTAAGCGACGTGCTTTTTGGCACAGATCTATCGCGTTTGAATGAGGAGGGGATGCAAACGGCTAAAAAATTAGCTGATGTTTTACAGCAAAACCCAAATCGCACTGTTCTCGTGGAAGGTTTTACTGATAGCACTGGGGCCGCTAAGCACAATCAAGGCCTGTCTGAACGTCGCGCTACTGCGGTGCGCAATGCCTTGCAAGAATTAGGTATCGCAGATAGCCGTATTGCCATTCATGGCTATGGCGAGGCTCATCCTGTGGCCTCGAATAAAACAGTAGATAGCCGTCAACTCAACCGTCGCGTTGAAATTATTCTTTCTGATGATACTGGCCGAGTAACACCACGTTAAGCAGCGTCAGATCATATTTTTTCTGCTCCTTTTTTAAATCGAGAAAAATCATGAGTGATATTACAAATATCTATCCAGGTATTGATATTGAGGAAATAAGGGCTGCAGCTGAAAATATTGCTGATGGGGCGGTCACCGTAGGCTATCAGGGTAATCGCCAGCAAGTGGTGGCGATGCTGAATGCGGCTTTAGCCACAGAATTAGTCTGTGTTTTACGCTACAAGCGGCATTACTACACAGCGAGCGGTTTGCTCAATGGGCCAGTTAGGGCTGAGTTTTTGCTGCATGCACAAGAGGAGCAAGGCCATGCTGATTTGCTAGCTGCACGCATCGTGCAATTGAATGGCAAACCGGATTTTAATCCTAATACCCTCACGGCCCGTAGCCACGCTGAGTATGATGATTCAGACAATATTTTGGCCATGATTAAGGCCAATTTGATTTCTGAGCGGGTGACGATTGAATCTTATCGCCAGATGATCAAAGACATCGGCGACACCGATCCAACGACTCGACTCTTGCTTGCCAATATTATGGCGAAAGAGGAAGAGCACGCCGATGATATGCGGGATCTGCTCGCTGCCTGATTGGCCTTGTATCTGTTTAAGCCTAGTTATATTTTCAGGGCCTATATTTTACCTACATTAAGGAATTCATGATGTTTGGATCAAATTCAAAGCCGCTTAATAATGATGTAGCTAGCTTGGTTAAAGATGCAAAAGCCCTGCTGCAATCCGCTAAATTATTGACGGGAGATAAGGCAGATGAGGCGCTGAATCAGGGCATGTTGCGCCTTGATACTGTGCTTCTTATGGCGCGTGATATGCAAGAAAGTACCGTGGATGCTGGTAAGTCCATGGTGTGTTCGGCTGAGGAGTGCGTCAAAGCCAATCCATGGCGCTCGGTAGCACTTGCCGCAGGCACTGGGCTACTGCTAGGCGCTATATTGGGCCGTAGTAAGTAATATTTTTCATGCTGATACTCAGCGGTTGTTTATGCGTGGAAATAGGCTTGCTGGGCTTTTATCAAAACTGGAGCGAGTTGTTCTGGCTTGGATTAAATAACGTACGCATTGAGTAGAATTGTTTTTGGTTTTAATCCTTGCCATTTTACCGGCATGAATTGCGCTTGCGTACGGCACGATTTTGATCCTCTACCCGACTTGGGAGAGCTTGGGGTGGAAGATCTTGTGTATTTTGGTCCTGGTTTTTACAGCCAGCGCACTGAGCTTGTGTTATTACGCAAGCTTATGCTGCGTTTGTCTTTGCGTACTTCACCTCTAATGCGGGATACATTAAAGGTGAAACAAGATCGCTTCAGAGGCTTAGCACTTAACGGGAATAAGGCTGGAATCGTGCGCAAATGATGAACCTTACCTTACAAAGTTTGGGTAGCAACATTTGCAGTAAGAGTATCAAAGAAGGGGCTTGGCATACGCTGAGCCCCTTCTTTTTTGTGTATTAAGGGGAGGGGGCGCTCTATAAAAGTAATCGTAGAGAAGTAATTTTCTTTGTTCCTCGTTAATAGCGGCTAGCTAAAAGGCAATCGCTTTTAGTGTGGTGCTGGGGTTGGGCAAATCTTTGCAAGGCAGTAGGCGATCAAATTCTGCTTTAACGACGGCATAGCACTCGCAGGCCCTTTTTTCTAAGCCCTGACGATCTAGCACGGCAATACGGCCACGACTGTATTCGATTAATTTAGCTTTTTGTAAATTACCTGCAGCTTCTGTCACGCCTTCCCGACGCACCCCCAGCATATTGGCAATCAGCTCTTGGGTCATCACCAGCTTATTGGAGGGGAGGCGATCTAAGCTTAATAATAGCCAGCGGCAGAGTTGCTGATCTAATGAGTGATGGCGGTTGCAGACGGCAGTTTGTGCCATTTGAGTGAGCAGCGCTTGGGTGTAACGCAGCAATAAATGTTGCAAGGGGCCGGCTTGATCAAAGGCGGTTTTAATTTGTTTTTTGCCAAGCCGATAGGCAAAACCTGCACTCTGCACGACAGCACGGCTCGGTGTGCTATTGCCGCCCATAAAGAGCGATATTCCCACAAGGCCCTCGTTGCCGACGATGGCTATTTCGGCAGATGCGCCACTTTCTAAAACATAAAGTAAAGAAACGATGCTGTTGGTCGGGAAATAAACATGCTGCATTTGTGCGCCAGATTCATACAGCACATGGCCAAGTGGCAGGTGAACAAGCTCTAATAGCGGGGCTAAAGAGTAATAATGATCTGCCGGTAAAGCGGCAATAATAAGGTTTTGGCAAGGGAAATGAAGCTCTGTCATTTTAGTCTCCTGCTTGGCACCTGTTCAATAAAGACCTAGGTGCTGCAAAGTGAATGAAGTCCTTACCCTTAGTTATACCGAATTCTTTGCGAATGCTATGTCCTTTGCCGAACCTTGAGTGTCAGTTAACGATGGTAAAAATAAATGTTTTTATATGAATGATGTAAGTATTTGTGGTTGTTTATTGTTAGTTGTATTGTTGAGGCGTTTTAATGACAAGTTTAATTGGCTAGATTAAAACTTGGCGCTGTGAGCTATGAGGCGGTGTTGTTTGCAAGTACCTGAGTAAGTAGTTTGATTTGTTCTTGTTGCATAGCAACGAGCTCAGACCATTGTTGATCACGCAAGATATCAATTTTTTGATGCAAGGCGAGTACTTCTAGTTCTGATTTTAAATTCACTTCGTAATCATGCTCGGCGGCGGCACGATCTTTGGCGGCATGCCGGTTTTGCGACATCATAATCACGGGGGCTTGTAAGGCCGCCAGCATGGATAAAATTAGATTAAGGAAAACATAAGGGTAAGGATCAAAGGATTTATTGGCTAAAATCAGCGTGTTGAGGATGATCCACGCAAAAAGTATGGCCAGAAAAATAAGAATAAATGTCCATGAGCCGCCAAAAATAGCGATTTTATCGGCTAGCCGCTGGCCCAAAGTGAGCGTGTCATCAAATTTTTGATTGGTGTTATGGCTGATATGCAGGCGTTTTTTTAAACGCTCCAAAACTTTTTGCTCGCTTTCTCCTGCATTCTTGCAGGTTTTTAAAAACTGGCTGGCGAGTTGCTCGTTTGAGTTATCCATGATGTGGCATGTCCTGGCAATGGCCTGTGGATTGTGGGGGGAGACTTAAAAAGCGGCAAAGTGATATCTGGATAAATAAGCCTTGAATGCGGATGCCATTAAAGTAAAAAGGATCGCCAGCCCGTTGGGCCAGTGATCCTTTTATGGGTAATAAATGTAATTAAATACTGACTAGCCCCTTGGCTTCAACACGCTTTACACCCCGCACATTTTTCGCCAGCTCGATAGCTAAAGCGCGCTCTGCTCCGCTGGCTACTTTACCGCTTAGCGTCACCACGCCGTGTTGTGTGCTCACGGAGATATCAGTGCTCGGTACGTTGCGGGAATACAGAAACGTAGAGATCACTTTGGTGCTTACCCAGCTATCACTAATGCTTTGATCTGCATCTGACGCGGTACTTTTGACGCTATTTACAATATTGGTTTTTGCCCCATTGATCAGAATCTGGTTATCTACCGAAACCACGCCACGGGTGTTCAAGGCGAGGGTACTGGCGAGCGCTTTGGATTTTGCATTGTCTGCCGTACCCGCTAGCCGCACTTTGCCTGCATGGGTCTCTACCGTCGTGCTTAGCCCATCGGTGTTTTTGCTCCAAATAAGCTTTGATTTAATGGCTGCACTGATGTTTACATCATCAATTGTTTCGCCATAGCTACGGCTTGCACCTTCTTTAGCTGGGGCGTAATCCGCCTGAACCACAATCTGATTATCTACTTCTTTAATACCAGCAACACCTAGGGCGATTTGCTTCGCTAAGTCTTTATTAACCTCTTCATCTACTTTTCCACTCAGCACCGCTTTGCCGTTTTGCACAGATACTTTGAGATCACTGGCTCGCAGATAAGGGCTTAGGGCGTAGGTTGTCCAGATCTGGGTTTCTTGTTTGGCATCACTGATTTCTTGTGGAATGCTTGCCGCAGCAAGTGGTCCGCTAAATACAGTGAGGGCGGCGGCAAGGCTAGAGGCGATCAGTAGTTTGTGTGCGTGAGAGTGCATCTTGTTGCTCCATCAAAAAAGAGGGTAATGGAAATAGCGATCAAAAGTGGTATTGAGGTGCTTGAGCGCTTAAATGGGCTCAGTCATTTGTTTAAATAGGGCAAGTACTCAAGCATAAACAATGCGTGGGAAGCAAAAAACTGTCTGTACGCTACCGCTCTTAAGCCTCATTTTTTATTCAGTAGTCATTTTTTTTTCAGCGGCAGGCCTGAGGAGCTTTTGATGAGAGGTAAATGATGAATGAGTGGTAGCTTTATTTCATGGTTAGTAAGAAATTAAAAAGATTAAATGCAACTTATGTTCGCCAGCGCACTGACCAAGTTTATGTATCTGTTTAGTCTGGCTCTGTCATCCATAGCTTGTACCCCAAGAACAGCTTGGTGGCATCTATAGATGTTTATGTTTGGTCTTAATGAGACGGCATGTCGTTGACAAAGTGTGCACGATCAAAAGGGGCTGAAATGGCATCGAGCCATTTGCTTCCTAAACACAAAGGAGCTTGATATGAATTGGGATATCGTCGAAGGTAACTGGAAACAATTTAAGGGCAAAGTGAAAGAGCAATGGGGCGATTTAACGGATGATCATCTGGAGGTGATTGCTGGTAAGCGTGACAAGCTGGCAGGCAAAATCCAGGAAGCCTATGGCATCACAAAGGATGAAGCCGAGTTGCAAATTACTAAGTTTGAAAAACTAAATAAAGATGTTCCGCCTAAGCATCTTCCATAGTTTTGCTTAGCCCTTAGGCTTGCTTGGCGGATGAGTCGGCAGCAAGCCATTTATCTAGCAAGTGCCGGAGAACAAGATGTTGCTCTTTCACTTGATCACGCTTGGGCTGATTGCAGGTTTGATTATTAATAAGATGCTGAACACGATAAGCCAAGGGATAGTGCTGGATATCATATTTGGTTTACTTGGGGCTTTTATTGGCTGCTGGGTGTTCATATCCTTGGGTTATGAGGGGATAAGCGGGCTTAATCTATACAGCTTGTTTATTACTATAGCGGGGGCGGTTTCTTTGCTCGTTGCTTCTCGCGCGATTTTGGGAGCGCTCTTATTGTTACGGATTTCACGAGAGCTTGCTCGTCGCAGATTATAGGCAGTGTAAGTGCGTAGCCTTGGGCAAATAAAACCGGTATTTTGTTTTTTACACTATGCAATTTTATAAGCAACACCGCGTGTTTGATTGTAATGGTGAAATACCGCATTTGCTCTAAAACCAAATATTTTCGTATTTTTTATATCTTTCAGGATAATTGACCATGAAATACCTCGGCAAGTATTGTGCAGCATTTTTTGTAGTGACCGCTTTATTATCTGTGGCCGCTTGTTCATCTACTCCAACACAAGAAGGAACGGGGGAGTATCTGGATGATAGCGTTATTACCAGTAAAGTGAAGTCGACTATTTTTGGCGATCCTAAGTTGAAATCTCTGGAAATCAATGTAGAAACATTTAAAGGTTCTGTGCAATTGAGCGGTTTTGTTAGCTCACAGGCCGCTTCAGATCATGCAGTGCAGCTGGTTAAAACAGTGAAAGGCGTGAAGTCAGTTAAAAATGATATGCGAATTAAATAATTACGTCCTGAATGTTGTACTTTAGATTTTCATTCAAACAGCCTGTAAAGGCTAAGCCTGCCAGGCTGTTTGCAGATGAAAGGCGTGACGGTTTCTAGTATCTAGTGAGTTGCTGGCCATTATCATCCGCCAGCAGGGAATATCAGGCGATGGTGCTTGCAGCGGAAGGCTGGCGCGTTATTAGCTATGATCGGCGCGGTTTTAGTCGCTCGTATTAACCTTAGAATAGTTACGACTACAACACTTTATCGGATGATCTGGCCGCGTGGTGATTCAGCCAACGGGGCATTGATACCACGTTAGTGTGTTTTTCGATGAGAGGTGGTGAAGTTGCACGTTATATGCCTCGCCACCAAGGCAAGTCTGTAGTGAAAACGGCACTGATCTCTTTGGTAATGCTCTTTATGCTTAAAAGAACAGACCATCTCGATGGCACAATAAAGATATGCTGAGTCGAGATTTAATTAGCTTTATAAGGTAGTGGTGCTCGCAGTTTTATCGCACGCAGATGCGAAGCTCGCGGAGCCTCTGCGAGAAGTGTGTCAGCAGCCCCGTGCCGGATTAAATTAAAGTTTGAAGGGGAACATGATGAGTTTAGGAACTATATTATTAATCGTGCTGATCTTAATGCTAATCGGTGTCATCCCAAGCTGGCCGCATAGCAGATCATGGGGCTATGGGCCAAGTGGCGGCATAGGTTTCATTCTAATTATTATTATCGTTTTATTGCTTTTGGGGAGGTTGTAAAGAACGCATTAAGCGATTTTAATAATTACTCAATTACAAGAAGGCCGTCCAGTTCATTGCGACGGCTTTATTTTTTAGCTGTTTTCTGAGATTAATGTGGTATAGCTATTTACTCA
Organism: Iodobacter sp. CM08; assembly: GCF_033446605.1. Taxonomy (NCBI): domain Bacteria; kingdom Pseudomonadati; phylum Pseudomonadota; class Betaproteobacteria; order Neisseriales; family Chitinibacteraceae; genus Iodobacter; species Iodobacter sp. CM08. The sequence continues at coordinate 13,160 of NZ_JAWQUO010000065.1, forward strand.
AAGAGTAATGAATTTGCTTGGATAAAAAAATACAAAATAGCCCTTCATAAAATCAATAACTTAGGCGCTCCCCATGTTTTATCTCGTTTAGAGTGTTGACGGGGGACGGTGCTGCCGGTATAGTTCGCCCTCTCGCTGCAGCACACACAGCAACACGGTGATGTCACAGACGAGCTGATCTTTAACAAAATACAGTCGATGAGTGTGAGTGCTTGGTTCGGAAGCGAAACAAGTGCTTGCATTAGTATTGAGCATTCAGCGATGGATGCTCAGAATAAAGTAAGCCAGTAAGTACTAGCT
>NZ_JAWQUO010000066.1:0-10416 GCF_033446605.1 Iodobacter sp. CM08
GGGGGGGTGCCGCGCCGGGGCATTTACGACAATATGAAAACCGCCGTCGATAAGGTGCTCAAAGGCAAAGGCCGGATCGTGAATGCCCGATTCTCGGTGATGTGCGCCCATTATTTGTTTGATCCCGACTTCTGCAATGTCGCCTCTGGCTGGGAAAAAGGCGTGGTTGAAAAGAATGTCCAAGATAGTCGGCGGCGAATCTGGCTGGAGGCGCAAAGCATCAAGTTCAGTACCTTTGAAGCGTTGAATGCGTGGCTGGCCGAGCGTTGTCGCGTCTTATGGGGAGTGCTTAGGCATCCCGAATTCAAAGGTCTGAGCATTGCCGAGATGTTGGAGCAAGAGCGTTTGGAAATGATGCCGATGCCGACCCCATTTGATGGTTACGTTGAGCATCTAGCCCGAGTTTCCAGCACCTGTTTAATCACCGTCGCGCGCAATCGTTACTCGGTCCCTTGTGAATGGTCACGACAGCGTGTGAGTGTGCGCTTGTATCCCACGCAAGTCGTGGTGGTGGCGAATGATCAAATCATGGCCCGACATCAGCGGCTGACGGGGCAACAGCAGGTGAGCTTTGATTGGCTGCACTATATTCCGCTGATTACCCGTAAGCCGGGAGCCTTACGCAATGGTGCGCCCTTTACGTCCATGCCTGCGCCCTTATTGCAGCTCAAGGAAAGGTTGTTACGGCGTAACGGAGGAGACAAGGTGATGGCGCAAGTGCTGGCCACGGTTCCGGTGGCGGGTTTGGATGCGGTACTGGTTGCGGTTGAGTTGGTACTGGAGTCAGGCGTCATCAGTATTGAACACATTTTAAATGTAGTGGCGCGCTTGAATGACCCACCGGCCACCATCCGTGCCGAAACGCAGCTGCAATTAGCAGAAGAACCACAGGCGAACACCCAGCGTTACGACGGTTTGCGTGCAGCGAGCGAGCTCGACAGCGACCACGAGGAGTCGAGCCATGCATGAGATGAGTGTCGAACTCAAAGCCTTGCGCTTGCATGGGATGGCGGCCGCTTGGCTGGATCTGAAGAGCCAAGGCGGCCAGAGCATGGAGACCTGTGGCTGGCTGATTGAGCATTTAGTGCAAGCAGAACACAGCGATCGTAAGGTGCGCTCGATTCAGCATCAAATGAGCGCAGCGAAGTTCCCCGTGCATCGAGATTTGGCGGGATTTGACTTTAGCGCGAGCAAGGTAGATCAAGCACTGGTCAGTCAACTGGCGACATTGGCCTTTACCGACACGGCACAAAATACCGTACTGATTGGCGGTCCGGGCACGGGAAAAACGCATTTGGCAACGGCGCTAGCGATCGGCGGGATCACGCATCACGGCAAGCGCGCCCGTTTTTATTCGACAGTGGATTTGGTCAATTTACTGGAAAAAGAAAAACGCGAAGGCAACGCAGGTCGTATTGCACTCGCGCTTATGCGAGTGGATGTGGTGATTTTGGATGAACTGGGCTACTTACCCTTTAGTCAGGCAGGAGGCGCATTGCTGTTTCATTTGTTGTCGAAGCTCTATGAGCACACTAGCGTCATCATCACCACGAATCTGAACTTCTCGGAATGGTCGAGTGTATTTGGCGATGCCAAGATGACGACGGCGTTGTTGGATCGGCTGACGCACCATTGCCACATTGTAGAAACGGGGAATGAATCCTACCGTTTCCAGCACAGCAGCCTAGCAGCAAAAACGAAGATAAAACAAAGGGAGCAAAGCAGAAAGGAGGAAGCGAGTACCGAGGCTGAGCGGTTTTAAGCCGAACCTGAAGGCGTAAAAATAGCGGGTGAGTGGCCCGCTATTTGCTAGACTTATCCACAGTTGCTCCGATAAAAAGCAACGCTCGGCCCTGGGTCAAAATTCGATCGGCAGGGTGGGTCAAATTTCAATCGGCGTGAACAGTCTAAGGCATATAAGGCCGTCAGCTGGTATCTCTGGCCATTTTGTGCAACGTGGATTTTATCCAGTTGGCGTGGTGGGGTGAGTCCTGAGGGCGGGATAAATAGGCTCATGTTCAGCTCACTTTATAGGTGCCAACAAAGATGGCGCCTGCATTGAGTTTTGCTTGAATATCTGCCGGTGTTGCTGTTTCGGGCAGAAAAACAAAAAGTTGCTGGATGTTGAGGGCCAAACCATTGCCATCACAAATTAATCCACTATTGGCCGGTGTCTTTAAAGATAAAGTTTGCCCGTTTTTGTTAAGCCCGACGCCTGCTTTCAAATAATCAAGATCTGCTCTGCGCACCCATTGTGGGTTAGCAATATCGGTGCTTTTCATTATCCACAAGGTGCCGCCATTGATATCTCCTTGTTTAATAAAAACAGCGCTGCCTGTTTGTAATTTTTCTTTCTTTTTCCAATACCCCGCGCTTATTTCCCATAAGTGATTGTGTGTTTTATCTGTTTGATTCGTTAAAAGAACAAGATTTCCTGCTATTAGCTCGGCGCCATCGACGCTTGCGTCATTGCTGGGGATCCCTTTATATCCATTGGCACCGTCACTGATGGGCAGGTTTATAGTGACAACAGCTTCGGCGTTGTCATATTGGGTAAGCCCCACAGCGTTATCTGTCACATATTCGCGGATCGCTTGAACAGTGGCCAGCGAGCTAGCAGCCTCTGTCACACTTCCCATATTGGTGTTGATGACCTGGCTAATTGTCGTGCCGTTGCCAACTGTTAAGGTTCTTGTCGTTAAGTTTTTTTCAAAAGTAGCATCACTTTTGACCTGCAGATTACCTAGTGTGTTTTCGCCAATAGTTACTGAGCTGGCGGTTAAGCCTTTTTTAAAGGTGGCATCATTTTTGACTAACAGCTTGCCTTGCTCGCTTCCATCAATGGCTACGGAGCCTATGGTTAAGTCTTTTTCAAAGGAGGCCTCGCCTTTAACCTGCAGCGCGCCTTGCCCGATTCCGTTGATGGTCACGGAGTCAGCGCTTAAGCCCTTTTCAAAGGTGGCATCACTTTTGACCAACAACTTGCCGGATGTGTTTTCGCCTATGGTCACTGAGCTGGCTGTTAAATCCTGCTCAAAAATGGCTTTGCTTCTGACCAGTAATTTATCTTGCCCACTTCCATCGATGGTCAGGGCGTTGGTCGTGATGCCTTTTTTAAAACTTGCTGCACTATTAATCAGTAATTTATCTTTCTCGTCTTCGCCGATGGTCAGGGATACCCCGCCACTTTCTTTGATCACAACGATCTTGTCTTCTTGCTGGTGGATCGTTTGGTCAAAAATCATAGAGAAATCGCTTTGGGTTGGCTTGTCACCTGCCTGAAAGCGCTCACGGAGGGTGGATCTAGATTTTGTGGGATTAGAATTGTTCATGTTTTGCTCTGAAAACGAGGGGGGACCACCCAAGCTGTTCGCTTGGCGAATGCCGTCTGTTCAGTATTTGGATTTTTGAAGGGGTATTTCGCCTTGGAGCCAAGGCGTGGGTGGCAAGGCCATTATGGCAAAGCTAGGGTGATATGGAGAAAGATGCGCACACGCTGGGTGTAGATCAGTAGAACGGCCATCCCTTGGCGGGGCGTTAGGCCCTAGTGTGGCTTCAAAATAACTTGATATTTAAGAGCGGTGTAGCAAGTTGCTACACCGCGATTACTGCCGATGTGTTCTATCAATGAGCAAGCGGCCTAGCAACCTGCTGCATCTATTTACCTGATGATGTCTCTTGCTCAAACAAAGCCAAATATATTACATGTAGGCCAATATCCTGTAGGGGCGCTGCTTGCTGCGCCCTGTTCAGCGAGGGCGCAGCAAGCAGCTCCCCTAAGAGTTAACGCTATTCACGTTGATATGCTCAGACCAACGACAAAAAATGAGCAAGAAACATAATCAGGTCTATTTAAGCAATGAGCTTATGCAGAAATTGTTCAAGCTTGGTAATTTGCGCGCTACTGAGCGCTTGCCGCTGCAATTTGATGGTGAGGTGCTTATGATCGCAAACTAAAGTGCCTAGTTTTTTCCCCGCTTTAGAAAAATCAACGGGTAATGCGCGCTCGTGCGAATCGCTATCGGTGTGGGTTCTGATCTTTATTTCGCGGCTTATCCAGGCGGCCAGTTTGGATTGCTCCAGCTCACCCTGCTCTAATTGCTGCCAGCCATCATCAAGCACCACCAGCGCGAGCACTTCGTCAACGCCTTGCAAAACGCGGCGGATATCGGCGGCTGCAGCGCGGGAAAGCAGGCGTGGATTGTTTTCAAGGCTGTTTTGAATATGCTCGGGTAAAGTTTCAAAAGCAAAGTAGCGGTACATATCTTCGCGATTGATTCCCACCGATTCTGCCAAGCGTTTTTTGCTAGGGAAGAGGTGCTCAATTTGGCGCAGGGCTTTGCCAATCTCATAATCTGAAAGGTCGGCGCGGTCTACGTTCTCGGCCAGCGCCATCACCGCCATTTCTGCATCGTGCATCGGGATAATAATGGCTTCAATCGATGCTTTGCCAAGCAGCTTGTGCGCACGTAGCCGGCGCTCACCCGCAATTAGCTGGTAGCGATCCCCGTTTTGGCGCACGGATACCGGCTGCAGTAGCCCTGATTCCTGAATCGAAGTGGCCAGCATCTCCAGCTCATCTTGCAAGAACGCTTTGCGGGGCTGATACGGGTTAGGGTCGATTAGCGCCACATCCAGCCGGGTGTGCTCTCGGCCTGCGTCAAAATCTGTTTCTTGCTGGGCATCCGCGTGGCGCTGGCTGTTTTCAGCTAGTTTTTGTGCGAGTAATGCTTTTAGATCTTTGGCCATTATTTTACTTCTGCCTTCATATTTAACTCATTCATAATATATTGCGTCAGCTCTTTGAATTCGCGCGTTACTTTGGCCGTGCGATCAATCACATGCAAACTGGTCTGCGCCATAGCGGCCTGATTGACTTTAGTGCTGGTCGGTATTTTGATGGGAATCAGCTTGCCCAGCTGCTCACGCGCCGCATTTTCAATCAGCTTACAAACTGTTTGGCGCTCATCGTGCTTGATCAGCAAAGCACCCAGCAGCTCCAGCCTAGGATTCACTCTGCGAATTTTATTAACGTGCTTGAGCAAATCCGTCACGCCATACAAACCGTATTGCGACCCAGATTCAATTGGAATAATAAGATGGGTGGCTGCTGCCAGCGCATTGCTGGTGAGCAGCTTTAAAGAGGGCGGACAATCGATAAGCACCACATCGTAGATGCCTTCTAGCGGCGCAAGCTTGGTGCGTAATTCTTCTGATGGCCGTGGCGTATCGTCTTTTAAATCATCCTCCGCCCGGCCCAGCCCCAGTGAGCCATAAATGAGTGAGACACCCTCAATATTGGTGTCGTCGTAAATAGCCTGGGGTAGTTTCTCGATTTCAGATAAAAGCAGTTCGGCACAAGTCACCGGCACTTCGCTGGGGTGCTTTTTACCAATATGCATGCTGGCATTGGCTTGCGGATCTAAATCCACCACCAAAACCGTAAAGCCATTACGGGCAAACTCCGCAGCTAAATTAACCACGGTAGTGGTCTTACCACAGCCCCCTTTATGGTTGGCAACGGCAATCCATTTGGTCGAAATGTCGCTCATCTGTGTTCACTGTGTATGATTTCTGTGTACGATACACTATAAAATTTACGCTGTACACGGTGAGTTTTACGAGTAAAAAAAGTGTAGCAAGTTGCTACAGTCGTGCATGCTGGAGCGGCATCAATAAAAGATTTTTTTTTTTTTGGGGGGCAGCTTTTCTTGATTAAATTGCTTTACAAATATGACTTATGTTTTGTCTTTCAAGTTTGAGTTTTGTTGAACTAGAAATCTAGGTAGGTTTATCTCGAGTTAAGAGATTGATCTTTGTTTTGGCATCTAGCTTACTTTCTTCTTTAATCGGTATGTTTTCACTGTAAAAAGCAATGACCTACATACAGCCCCCCTTAAATTTACCACATGCTTGCATATGTATATTGTATAATTTGGGGTTTTTGTAAGTTAATGGTTGTCTTTTATTGAGTTTTTTGGGGGAAGATGTGAAAGGTCGCTGGGGAGTATTTGTTTGCTTAAAGGTCATGTTGTGTTTTATGTGTGTAAGTGCATATGCATCTTCCTTTGAGTGTTTAATTGAGCCATCTAAAACAGTGGTGTTATCTAGTCCAACAACGGGCCTTTTAGATCGCGTGAGCGTTACCCGAGGGGATCGTGTTAAGAAAGGGCAGGTTCTGGCAACTTTGGATTCTCAAGTGGAGCAATCTGCAGTTAATGCTGCTCGCTTTAAGTCGGAACAATTAGGTCCAATGCGATTAGCAGAAAATAAAATTCTTTTCTTGACTCGTAAATTTGAAAGGCAGCGCAATTTAGCTGTAGATAAATTGGTTTCAATTCAAGACCGAGATAATGCAGAGAGTGAGCTTCGCTTAGCTGAGGCAGAGTTATTGGTTGCTAAAGAAAATAGACAAATTGCTAAATTAGAATTATTGCAACAACTTAGTCTGTTAAGCCTGCGTTCAATGCGCAGCCCTTTTGATGGAGTGGTGGTAGAGCAACTCGCCTTTCCTGGAGAAATGGTTGAGCCTGGAGTTAGTAAAAAATCCGTTTTAAAAATTGCACAACTTAATCCAGTAAAAGTACATGTGATTTTACCTAAAAAATTATTTGGTAAAATAAAAATTGGTAAAGATGTAGAGGTGTTTCCTGAAATAAATAATAAGGTTTCATATATAGCAGAAATAAAAACGGTAGATAAATTGATTGATGCAGGAAGCGGAACTTTTGTTGTTTATTTGGAAATAAAAAACGCTCAATTTTCCATACCAACAGGTGTTAAATGCAATGCAATTTTTAATGATATTTGATCGAATGACTACTGCGTAAATATATTTTTTAATTATTAAAAATACAATTTAATTAATAAAATACTTGGGGAGTTTTAATATGGGTAACAAAAATAAAAACCGTAGTAATTCAGGAAAAGATAAATCATTTATATCAGCATCTACAAAAATAAAGAATTCACTGAAAAAAGTCTTTGCTGCTTATGACGCTACTACGTCATTAAGTGACTATAATTTATTACCTGAAGTACGCTTTGAAGCATTGGAGCCACGTGTTTTACTTTCTGCAGACCCAAGCTCTACTCTAGTATCAGTTGATACAACTTTAGATTTTTTTGGAAAAAAAGACTCTTATCTTATTGCAGGTGGTGATTTAAAAAAGGTTGTCTTTGATAGCAAAGAATATAACCCAGATTTGAATTGGTCTATTAGTAGTTCACAAGGTGATAAAGTAGCGCCAGGTAGTTTTTTAACGAATGAGGGGCCTCACCTTAGCGAGGGCAATGATCAGACTAGGCTTGATAGAAAAAGTGATATAACGGATAGTTATTCATTTCATCTTTATGACAAGTCAACTGCACATGCTATTAAAATTGAAGATAAAATAAGTGGTGTACTTAGTTCAGGTTACAAAAGTGACCTTTATAAATTTGATGCGATTCAATATGATTTAATTAGGTTTACTTCTGTAGGTTTTGATAAAGCAAGCGCATATTGGAAATTAATTGATGATAATGGCGTGGAGCTTGTTTCTTCCCGTAGTTTCGGTGATGATCCTAGCCCTTTTCGAGTTGACTCAACGGGCACATACTGGTTGTTTATTGAGGGTGTCAGTGGAAATAGTCAGCAGGTTGATTATTCATTTACGTTGACAAATGAAGTGTTTAGCGGGGATTTTCCAGCAATATACCCTTTTGTTGGTCAGAGCGCATTTCTTGCAGCAAATATAAATGATGATGGAAAGCGAGATTTAATAGAGATAAGTCAACTCGGGGACCAGAATGCGTTGGCACGTCAGTGGATTTTAACTGATTCTGGTTATGTTGCTGGCTCCGCAATAGTTTTGGGGGCATGGTGTGAAGATAGTCGCTACTTAGTTGCTGATTTAAATGGTGATGGAAAAAGTGATTTAGTTGCAATCAGTCCTAGAGGTGATGGCAAAGCAATTGCTAGCTCATGGATATCAGGAGTTGATGGGTTTAGTTTTCAAGGTGAAGTTGATATAGGTATTTGGCAGGAAGACAGTAATTACTTATTGGGAAATCAGTCGGAAAGTAATGCTGCAGAACTTGTAGTTCTTAGTGATCGTCACGATGGTAATACAAGGGTTCAGTCATGGAGATGGACAGGTACAAGTTTTACCTCAATGTCTGACCCTGATGGTATGGATGGGCGAAATTCTTCTTTTTCATTTTTAGCTGACTTCAATGCTGATGGTCATCAGGCTGGTAGTAATTATCGAGCTCAAAATCGCGTATGGAATGGGAGTAGTTTTAGCAATTCGGGTTTTAATGGGATTGATAGATACCAAGGACACAGTTATCAAGCTTCAAAATCAGATGGTTCAGGCTATTCGGCTGTTCTAGAGTTCTGGATCAATAGCACTGTTCAATACGTGACTTTTTGGCAAACTTCCGGAGTTGAATTGGTTTCGCCAATAGTGACGGATTTAGGGAATGTACACGCTGGTTATGGGTTTTTAGTTGCTGATTTAAATGGTGACGGATTAGATGATATCGCGCAAGTTTGGCAAGACACTGACAGTCAGGCAATACTGAGTACATGGCATTTTGATGTAAATAGAAAGCGATATGAAATTCAACCCGATTTGCTTTTGGGGGAATGGCAAGCAGGAATCAACTATCAATTGATTGACGCCAATGGTCATGGCCGGGCAGATTTAGTCACAACGGGTGGTTCCAGCGTTAAACCGACTATTTGGTATAACAACGGTCGTTTTTTTGCACAAAAAGGAGATTGGCGGGCTGATAGCGTCTACTTGGATTCAGATCTGAATGGGGATGGGCGCCAAGATTTACTGGAAATCGTACATGATAATAGTGGCTCGGCAGTGGCTCGGCAATGGGTTTCAACTGGAGCAGGCTATCAATTAGGGACAAGTACCGAACTTGGTATATGGAGTAGTACTACTCGCTATTTGGCAGGGGACTTGAATGGCGATGGCAAGAGTGATCTTGTAGAAGTTCGTCGCCAGCTGGATGGCACCGTGGTCGCCAATACGTGGTTGGTTGGTGAAAGTGGCTTTGTGGCAGGCGCAAGCACGAGCCTTGGACGATTAGGCAGCAATAGTAAGTATTTCTTAGCAGATACCACTGGGGATAAAAAAGCCGATTTAGTTGTGCAATCGGTTTTAGTTGATGGCAACACCCGCTTCTCCGTATGGCAAGGGGAAGGGGCACAGTTTGTCGCAAAAAGCTTCATTGATGTGAGGCAACAGTCCCAAACCCCTATCCAGGTCGGCGATTTTAATGGCGATGGCCTGAGCGATTTTGCGTATTACTCCAATTATTATAATGAGAATTATCAGAATCTGTTACTTGGTACGGCTGCAGGCGGATTCAGTAATTTTGAGCAAGCATATATGGGGGGCATCAATCAAAACGTTGTGTTCCTTACTGGGAATGCAGATGGAGATAACCGTCAGGATGTGATGCGCGTTTCGCGAGAAACCGATGGTACGTTTAATTTAACGCTATGGCATCGTGATGTGTCTGACTTTAGCAATTGGGGCACGACGAATTTAGGCCAGGGCAAGGGCGAGGATCGCTTTTTTGCGGCGGATATGAACGGGGATGGGCGGACGGATCTGATTCAGATCTGGAAGAATGCCGATGGTAAAGCTGTCGCCTCGGTATGGCTGGCGGCCGTTGATGGTGGTGGGCGCATCGCGTATGTGCGAGGAACGGACAATATTCTGGGCGATTGGCAAGCAGGCACCAACTATCAATTGATCGATACCAATAGTGATGGCCGGGCAGATTTAGTCACAACGGGTGGTTCCAGCGTTAAACCGACTATTTGGTATAACAACGGTCGTTTTTTTGCACAAAAAGGAGATTGGCGGGCTGATAGCGTCTACTTGGATTCAGATCTGAATGGGGATGGGCGCCAAGATTTACTGGAAATCGTACATGATAATAGTGGCTCGGCAGTGGCTCGGCAATGGGTTTCAACTGGAACAGGCTATCAATTAGGGACAAGTACCGAACTTGGTATATGGAGTAGTACTACTCGCTATTTGGTTGGGGACTTGAGTGGTGATGGCAAGAGTGATCTTGTAGAAGTTCGTCGCCAGCTGGATGGCACCGTGGTCGCCAATACGTGGTTGGTTGGTGAAAGCGGCTTTGTCGCGGGCGCAAGCACGAGCCTTGGACGATTAGGCAGCAATAGTAAGTATTTCTTAGCAGATACCACTGGGGATAAAAAAGCCGATTTAGTGGTGCAATCGGTTTTAGATGATGGCAGCACCCGCTTCTCCGTATGGCAAGGGGAAGGGGCGCAGTTTGTCGCAAAAAGCTTCATTGATGTGAGGCAACAGTCCCAAACCCCTGTTCAGACCGGCGATTTTAATGGCGATGGCCTGAGTGATTTTGCGTATTACTCCA